>JAIOPP010000096.1 GCA_021413845.1 Planctomycetia bacterium
GAAACATCACGGCCGCCGGACCCTGCTTTACGAACGGCGCAAAGATCGATGACAACATCGCTTAACTCCGAGACGATGCCCCGAAGAAAAGTCTCGCAACCCCTCGTGAAAAAGCAACCCCGCTAGCTTCACAACCCTGGGGCTTACCCCCCCGTCAGACTCATTGCCTTCCGGTGCCGTATGCCTAATCGGATTCTTCGACGGTCTGCGCTTCGTTGGTTTGCGGCGTTCTTGATCCTCGCTCAGGGGGTGGTTCCCGCTCGGCTCTTGGCCGACCCGTCGGGGGGCGTCGTGGCGGCCGGTAGCGCGGCGATTCACGTCGCGCCCAACCACGTCGAAGTGACGCAGCAAAGCGATCGCGCGGTCATCAACTGGAACAGCTTCTCCGTCGGCGCCGGGCAAGCGGTGAACTTCCACTTGCCGGGGGCCAACTCGCGCGGGGAGCCGCGCTTGTAATCGACGGGCACAACCACGCCGTCGTCGGCTTCGATCAGATCCATCTTCGCGATCAGCCCATGGCGCTCGCTCGACAGCGTCACGCTTCGGGCATGGATCGCATCTTCGGGCGAAAGCTCTTCGGCCGGCGCGAGCTCACCCTTGCCGCTATCGACCTTCGTATGCCGGAGCGCACCTTCGACCGTTTCGCGATTGTGTTTGAAGACCCCTTCGACATGTTCGTAGAAGTAAAGCCGCGGACAATAGACGAACTCGTTGAGCATGCGGGCCGGAAGGTAGTCCCGAGCGTCCTCGTCGGGCATCGAGATCGGCAAAGCGGTCGACATGGGGATACCCATGGAATGTCGATCCCCTCGGAAGAGTGTGATGCCAGAACATAACGGTTGCCGGGCCGAACGCAAGTTTTGCGGCAGCAATCGCTGGGAAAGCGGCTCATCTCCGCCGCCGTATCGAGTGCGGAAGTAACCTAGCGGCAGGCTTGGACAGATCGAGTCACACGTGCCATTTGTTCAGTGATGTAAACACACGTGGCTATTCGCCTTTAATGCATGGCGAGGTGCGCAAGCTCCACGAGGAACGCATCAAGCGACCCGTGATTCTCGACGACGTCAAACCAACAACGAAAATGCGATACGAAGACGTTGCTGAACGAGCTGACCACGTTCAAGCGATGATCGATGGTTCGTCGAGGTCGAGCACTTGAGAGACTGTGAGCCGATCAAGCTCAAGCTTTGCCGTCATGAAGGCCAACGAGCTTATTGCTAGCGCCCGGCGGAAGTGGCCGCCATGGCTGAACTCAGCCGCGTGCGAGATGAACGGTCGGTCGGAGAGTGTCGTCATGAAATGGGTCGGCCACGCGGATAGCGCTAGGGTCCGCCAATATTTTCACCTACACGACGAGAAGTTCCACCGCCTTATGCAAGGCTTGGATCTTCTCGGCAAGTCCGTCGGATGTTCCGACGGAACAGTATTCAAAGGCGAGAGAAGAAGCAGGCCCACCGCCGAATCAGCTAGGTTCGCAATCGACACGATGGCCTGATTGCCCCACTGATTGACTCAGTTGCGTCCGCGCCTAGACTCGATCGATTGAAATGCCCAAATGTGCAGCATTTCAAACGATCGAGGTAAAATCTAATAGCGGGGACGGGACTCGAACCCGTGACAGCCGGATTATGAATCCGGTACTCTAACCAACTGAGCTACCCCGCCCGAAAGCAAACCACCAGTTTAACGCCGCGACGGGTCGGGTCAAGACGCTCGGCATCGCCGGCAAGCGATCTCAAATCGCGATCTGAGCAAGCATTCGCGGGCTTCGACGTCGCAATCGGCCTGCATCCTTGCGACACCGATCATCGCGGACTGGTTCACGCCACCAAATATCGGTTGTGCGCAAGAACTCCGTGGGTCGCTGCGCTCCTTGACGAAGTCGACGCGAGGCATTTACGATTGACGGATTATTCACGCTTAACCGCCTCCATCTAGATCGCTCGCTCCGCGCACCGAAGATCGCTATCGAATCGTTATGGAAAAGACCAAGATCGGCATCGTCGGACTCGGAACCGTCGGCTCGGGCGTCGCCAAGTTGCTGCTCGACCACGGCGACCGCACCGCGCGACATGCCGGCCGAACGCTCTGGGTCGAAGAAGTCGTCGTGCGCGACCTGAAGAAGCCGCGCGATTGCGAACTTCCGAGCGGCATCGTTTCCGACGACTTGTCCCGCATTACCGGCAATCCGGAAATCAAAGCTGTCGCACACTTGGTCGGCGGTTTGGAGCCGGCCCGCTCGATCATGCTCAAGCTCTTGGAAAGCGGCAAAGACGTCGTCACCGCGAACAAAGCGCTGCTCGCCGAACATGGCCCGGAGTTGTTCGACAGAGCCCGCGAACTGGGGCGCTCGATCGCGTTCGAGGCTTCGGTGGCCGGCGGCATTCCGATCATTTGCAACATCAGCCAATGCCTTTCGGCCAACCAGCTCGAATCGCTTACAGGCATTCTGAACGGCACGTGTAACTACATCCTCACGCAAATGAGCGAGCAGGGGGCCGACTATGCGACGGCCTTGGCGGAAGCTCAGCGGCTAGGCTTCGCCGAAGCCGACCCGACGCTCGACGTCGACGGTAGCGACACGGCTCAGAAACTCGCGATCCTCGCGCATCTGGCGTTCGGTAGCCGCGTCCGCTGGAGCGATATACCGCGCACCGGCATCGACAAGCTCGAAGCGGAAGACATCGAATACGCTAGCGAGCTTGGCTACCGCATCAAGTTGCTGGCCGTGGCGAAGCTCGTCGGCGACGGCCTGCAGATGCACGTCGCGCCGACGCTCGTAAAGTCGGGCACTCCGCTAGCCGAAGTGCGCGGCGCGTTCAACGCCGTCAGCGTCGTCGGCGATGCCGTCGGGCCGTTGTTCTTCCACGGCCTCGGGGCAGGGCAGATGCCGACCGCTTCGGCCGTCGTCGCCGACTTGATCGACACGGTCGTCGGCCGCACCGCGATTACGTTCCGCACGCTCGAACTGTGGTCGAAGCGCGAGGCGCGGGTCGCTTCGTGCGACTTCTCCGACGCAACCGGCCGGTACTATATGCGGTTTCACGTCGCCGATCGGCCGGGCGTGATGGCCGAGATTACCGGCGTTCTCGGACGGCTCGGCATTTCGATCGCTTCGGTTATTCAGCATGAGCACAAAGGGGGCGACGCGGGCGTCGTCCCACTCGTCATCATCACGCACGAGACGACCGAAGGGGCCACGCAAAAAGCGATGGCGGAAATGGATCGCCTAAAGTGCATCCGGCCCGGAAGCGTGCGGATGGGTATTCGAGGTTAAGGCGAAGACGCTCGCCGGCGAGCGTTGGCGAGGGATTCGATTCGGATCCGATGAGCGATTCTTTTGCGACGAAACGAGTACGGTATTTATGAAGTATGCGATTGTGATTCCCGACGGCTGTGCCGACGAACCGCAAGCCTCGCTCGGCGGCAAGACTCCGCTCCAAGCGGCGAACGTGCCGAATATGGACGCCATCGTGCAAGCCGGAATCGTCGGCCGAGCGAATAATGTTCCTCCTTCGTTGCCGGCCGGGTCCGACGTCGCCAACCTAAGCTTGCTCGGCTACAACCCGCTCGAACACTTCACCGGCCGCGCACCGCTCGAAGCTGCAGCACAGGGGATTCCGTTGGCCGCCGCCGATTGGGCGATTCGCTGCAACATCGTGACGGTCGAAGACCAGACGATGAAGAGCTTCACGGCTGGGCACATCTCGACCGAAGAAGCGACGCGCCTGCTTGTGACCGCGCAAGAGCACCTCGGCAACTCGGAGCTGACGTTCTATCCCGGCGTCAGCTACCGCAACCTTCTGCTCTATCGACCCGGCAGTGGCGCGGCTCCTTTCTCGAACGACACGCGCACAACGCCACCGCACGACCTGACCGACAAATCGGTGCTCGACGACTATCCGCGCGGCCCCGGCGGGGGCTTGCTCGTCGAACTGATGAGTTCGAGCGTCGGGCTTTTCGCCGACCATCCGGTCAACGCCGAACGGAAAGCGGCCGGCAAGCCCGTCGCCACGAACATTTGGCTCTGGGGGCAAGGACGTGCGCCGGCGCTGAAGTCGTTTCAAGAACTTTACGGCAAGAGCGGCGCGATGATCACCGCGGTCGACTTGCTGCGCGGGCTTGCGGCGCTCGTCGGCTGGAAGCGGATCGAAGTTCCCGGTGCAACCGGCTATCTCGACACCGACTATGCGGCGAAGGGGCGTTACGCGATCGAAGCGTTGAACGACGTCGACGTCGTCTGCGTGCATGTCGAAGCGACGGATGAAGCGTCGCACGAAGGGCGCGGCGATGCGAAGATCCAAGCGCTCGAAGAGATCGACGCGAAGATCGTCGGCCCGTTGCATGCCGCGCTCAAGAAATACGGCGACTATCGCATTCTCGTTTCACCCGACCACCCGACGCCGATTCGGACGAAGACCCACAGTCATGGGCTCGTGCCGCTGGCGATCTGTGGAACCGGAATTAAGCCCGACACTGCACAAACCTACGACGAAGTGGCGGCCGCCGCATCGCTGATCGCTTTCGACGAAGGCTACAAGATGATGTCATACTTCCTCGGCAAATAAGCTCCTTTCAAAAAGCTCGTTCGTCTCGACTATCGTTTACGGATTATTCGCAATGCCTCTCATCGTTCAGAAGTTCGGCGGTTCCAGCGTGGCCGACACGCAGAAGATACTCGCCGCGGCGCGCAAAGCCATTCGCGCTCAGCAAGAAGGAAACCAAGTCGTGACGGTCGTCAGCGCGATGGGCGACAGCACCGACGATTTGATCGAACTGGCGAACCAAATTTCGGATAGTCCGCCGGCCCGCGAAATGGACATGCTCCTCTCAACCGGCGAGCAGGTGAGTGTGGCGCTGATGGCGATGGCCGTCCACGCGCTCGGGCATCAGGCCGTGAGCATGACCGGTGCGCAGATGGGAATCGAGACGAGCAGCGTCCACGGCAAGGCTCGGATCAACACGATCAAGTCCGACCGCTTGCGCAAAGCGCTCGACGCCGGCAACATCGTGATCGCCGCGGGCTTTCAAGGGATCGACGAAAACCTGAACATCACGACCTTGGGGCGCGGCGGCAGCGACACGACGGCCGTGGCTTTGGCGGCGGTGCTCGGAGCCGACGCGTGCGAGATCTATACCGATGTCGACGGGGTCTGCACCACCGATCCGCGATTGCTGCCGGAAGCGCGGCGAGTTAAGCAGATCAGCTACGACGAGATGCTCGAACTGGCGAGCCTCGGAGCAGGGGTGATGCATAGCCGGTCGATCGAGTTCGGCAAGAAATTCGGCGTGCCGATCCATGTGCGCAGCAGCTTTACCGACATTCCCGGCACGATGATCATGGCGCTCGGCGAAGCGCCTAATCAAGCGGTTTGCGGAGCGACGCTCGTAAAGAACGAGGCCCGCGTAACGATCCTCGGCGTGCCCGACGTGCCGGGCTCCAGCCATACGATCTTCTCGAAGATCGCGGCGAAGAACGTGACGGTCGACATGATCGTGCAAAACGTCGCCGCCGACGGCCGCGCCGACATTTCGTTTACCGTCGTGCGCGAAGAACTTCCTGCCACGCTTAGAGCGGTAGAGGAAGCGGTTCACGAGCTCGGGGCCGAAGGATTCACGAGCGACGAGAACGTATCGAAGGCTTCGGTCGTAGGGCAGGGAATGGCCGAGCAAACCGGCGTGGCTCAAAGAATGTTCCGTAGCTTGGCCGACGCAGGCATCAACATCCAAATGATTACGACCAGCGAGATCAAGATCTCGGTGCTGGTGTCGCGCGAGCAGGGGGCCGCCGCGCTGCGCACGGTGCATCAAGCGTTCGAGCTGCATAAAGTTCCGGAGAAGCTCAACCCATCCGCTTCCGAGGCACACGCCGCGATGAAGCCCGGCAATGCCGCGGCGGTCGTGGAGCGTTTGCAAGGGGTGCAAGGGATGGAAGATCTCACGATCGACGAAGTTCGGATCGACGACACGCAAGCGCGCGTGACGATTTCCGGTGTGCCCGACACGCCGGGCATCGCTGCGAAGGTGTTCGAACGGATCGCGGCCGACGGCATCTTCGTCGACATGATCGTGCAAAGCTTCGGACGCAACGGCAAAGCCAACTTGAGCCTCACGATTCCTCGCGGAGACCTGGCGAAGGCGCTGAAAACCGCCGAGGATCTCGTCAAGCAATTCTCCTGCGGGCCGGTTTCGAGCGCGCCGAAAGTAGTGAAGCTTTCGGTTTCCGGAATCGGCATGCGCAGCCATACCGGCGTCGCGATTCGGATGTTCCGAGCGCTGTCGGAAGCGGGCATCAACGTCGACATGATCAACACGAGCGAGATGCGCGTGAACGTCGTCGTCGACGGGGCGGCCGGCGAGCGCGGCCTAGCGGCATTGCAACAAGCCTTCGCCGATACGATGCGGTAGCTCTTACGCAGTCGGCTCGGCACCGCGACCTAGCGGCATCCGATGCGTCGGCATCGGACGGCCGGGGCGAAAGCTTTGCATCTCGGTTACGTCCGCTACGAGCGACCACGCCTTCGCCGTTTCCGCGGAGACCTTGCGCACGAGTTCGGCCAGCAACTCGGGATCGAGCGCGACTCGGGCATTGACCGTGAGATCGATCTCGTCGACCTCGGCATTCGAGGCGACGGAGATTTCAGGGGGCACATCCGAACAGACCCAATTCACGATCGCGGTCGAGTCGCCCGCCGTGGCGAGCACTTTGAGATGAGCCGGCTCGGCGTCGACTGCAAGGCAAGCCGTGGCGAGCCGTTCGAGGAAGTCGACGAGGAAACGATCGACGTTAATCCGCGAATCCTTCGGCGACGGGGAACGAAATCCGACGGTGCAGTTGAGCCAACCGAGCTCGGCCTCTCCTGCGGCGTAGATGTCGTAATCCATCGCCGGCGTATCGGTTCGTGGATCGATCGTGCGCCCGACTTCCGCCAAGAACGCAGCGAAACCAGCACCGGACCGGGCACTGAGCGGGATGACCTTCTTGCCGGGAAATCGTTGCTCGATCAATTGCGTGATCCGCAACAGTTCGTCGGACGTGAGCTTATCGACCTTGTTGACGACGACGAGATCGGCCTCTTCCAATTGCTTGAGAAAGATGTATGCCGCTTTGGGCGAGAACCCCATATCGCTTCGATCGCCGAGAATCTTGAGACCATGCTCCGGCTTCAACAGCACCGTGAGCGGGGCGGCTTCGATTTCGGCAGCGTAAAACTTTCGTAACGGCTCCAGCACTGTCGCGGCAAGGTCGGTGCAGCTACCGACCGGTTCGGCCAGAATCACGTCCGGCCGCTGTTCGGCGGAGAGTTGAGCGACCACATCCGTCAGATCGTTGAACTTGCAGCAGAAGCAAGCGCCGGTCACTTCGCCGACATCGAACCCTTGCGCTCGAAGCGACATCGTATCGACGAGGCCATGAGCTTGATCGTTCGTAACGATCCCCACCTTGAGCCCTTGGTCCGTATAATGGCGGGCCATGCGGGCAATGGTCGTCGTCTTACCGGCCCCGAGAAAGCCCCCGATCATGATGTATCGCAGTCTGTTCATCGGAGAAATTCCGCACTCTAAGGCTAATACCGGGCGAGAACGAATCGCGAAGCTTCAAAAAGCACGAGCGGCGGGGCATCGCGACGCATTGCAGTCGAAGAGCGATTAGAATATGCCGGGCGACGATGCGATGCCAGTAGGGCGTGCGGCGGAAGCAGTTCGCTAAGACGGCCAACAAACTATCGAGACTGATCACGTGACTGATTACGAGTCTTGGACTCCAGCGATCATGGGGGGCGAGCGTGCGTTTCCCGAGGGCCCGCCGGCTTGGCCGCCGCCGGACGAAGACGTTCTTGCGGCCTTGCAGAAAGCCTATCGCGACGGTTCTTGGGGACGCTACGAAGGGCCGAACCTTGAGGCGCTGATCACGGCGTTGCAAGAGTTGTTGAAGGTCCCGCATATCTTGCCTTGTAGCTCGGGAACGATTGCCGTTGAAATTGCGCTACGCGGTTTGGGGGTCGAGCCCCGCGATGAAGTGATTCTGGGAGCTTATGATTTTCCGGGCAATTTTCGTGCGATCGAAGCGATCGGCGCGACGCCGGTGTTGATCGACTTAGATCCGCAGACTCGCTGTATCGACGTCGACCAAGCCGCCGCCGCATGCGGCCCGCTCACGAAAGCGATGATCGCGACCCATCTGCATGGGGCGGTCGTCGACATGCGGCGTTTGCGCGAGCTTGCCGACGACCGTAAGTTCCGGATCGTCGAGGATGCATGCCAGTGCTCGGGAGCCGTGGTTCAAGGGATGCCAGCGGGCACATGGGGAGATGCGGGGGTCTTTAGCTTCGGCGGCAGCAAGCTCCTCACGGCCGGCCGTGGCGGTGCCGTATTTACGGCTCGGGCGGACGTTTATCAACGCATGAAGATTTTCAACGAACGGGGCAACGCGGCATTTCCACTAAGCGAGTTGCAAGCGGCCGTACTAATGCCGCAACTGGAGAAACTGCCGGCGCGAGGCATTGCCCGGCGTTCCGCCGCGCGGCGCTTGGCCGCCGCTTTAGCCGAAGCACCGGGACTGATCCCCGTGCCGACGGAACCGAGCGATTGCCGGCCCGAGTTCTACAAACTGGGACTGATGTTCGATCTTCGCCCCCAGGAAAGCGGCGAAGATATTTCTTTAAGCCGCGATGCATTCGGCAACGCCGCACGAGCCGAGGGAATTGCGCTCGACCCGGGGTTTCGCGGCTTCCTGCGGCGCACTCGGCGGCGATGCCGGCAGATCGGCGATTGCCCGATCGCGCGGTGTGCGGCCGAACGGACTCTCGTGCTGCATCACCCGATCTTGATGGAATCGGAAGATGCCATCGATCGCGTTGCAACGACGCTGCGGCATCTTCTAACGGCATTTCGCGACGGTGCCGGCACGTGCTCCGATCCAAAAACTTCTTCCACGCCCCGGGATAAAGCTCGACCATGAGCCTGCGATTCTTAGTTTCCAACGACGATGGATACGACGCGCCGGGAATCGAAGCACTCGTTGCCGTGCTGCGGAAGTTCGGCACGACGACCGTCGTAGCCCCGCTAGCCGAGCAGTCGGGCTGCGGACATCGCGTGACGACGCATCAACCGCTGACGCTCAAGCAAATCGGCGACGATTGGTACAGCCTCGACTGTACGCCGGCCGATTGCGTGCGGGTCGCGATCTCGCACCTCAAGCTGGAGGTCGACTTCGTCGTCGCGGGAATCAATGCCGGCGGCAATCTCGGTTGCGACGTGTTTATGTCGGGAACCGTCGCTGCGGCCCGCGAAGCCGCGTTATTAGGCGTGCCGAGCATCGCCGTTTCTCAATATCGTCGCACGCGCGAGCCCGTGGATTGGGAGCGTGCCCAGCGCTGGATCACGCCGGCCATTCAGAAATGCCTAGAGGAGCCTCGACAGCTTGGCGTCTACTGGAATCTCAATCTGCCTGACCCTGCCATCACGCCCGACGCCGGCAACGGCACGGCGTATGTGCCGCCGATCATCCGTTGCCCTCTCGACACGAATCCGCTCGCATTCCGGTACGAACGCCAAGACGACCACCTCGTTTACCGAGGCACTTATCAAGAACGTGGTCGGACTCCGGAGTACGACGTCGCCGTTTGCTTCGACGGGTCGATTAGCATGACCCGCCTGCAACTCAGCCTGCATGCATAGAGCAGGCTTGGACCGGGAATGGATTGCCTCGGAATATGGACACGCTTGGGAAACTCGCAGCGTTACTTCGACGGGCGAAGCGTTTGCTGAATGATTTCCCGAATGCGGTTCTGTCCGACGTGCTTCGCACGCATCGTGGCGACCGCTATGCCACGGCTCTGCGGAGCATCGTGGGATACGGACGGGGCAGCGCCCACGGATTCGAGAATCGCTTCAAGCTCGCCCCGCATGATTTTGCAATCCGAGGGAGCTTCGATTCCCAGGCTGACACGGTTGCCGGAAAGGCGTTGGACCGTGATGACGATGTTGTCGCCGATTCGAATTTGTTCGCCTTGCTTACGGCTGAGTACGAGCATGGATCCATCCTCCGTGAAATTTTCAGTGAAACACGACGGGAGCGTTTTTGCTCCTGCCGCACAATCCTTTGATCACGCTTCAACCACGGCGTCTGATCCTGCCTAAAAGACGTCGGCGTTTGCCGGTGAACGGCTAAATTCAGTCGCAAACCGGATACCGCTTAGAGCAAAATTCTTGGGGCCGACAGCGATCGCTCTCCAACTTATTTGCCACAAACAACTTATAGAAAACACAAATCACCACACACATGCTCGTCGGTCGACATGTCGCAACTTTCGTGTCTCACATTGAGAAACTTGTCTCAAAATCAGAAGAATCTGGTTATTTTTCGCTCTCCAGACTGATTCGCCATCGACCAGTTTTACCGAGTATTTTGCCCCCTGATTCGCAACCGACTGCGACAGAACGTCGCTCTATGCAATTATGAAAACGAGCCTTAAGGCAGAGATTTTGATTGCATGTCGGAAGCAAGCTTCGCTTTTGTGTCACAGTCGTTGGCGATCGCTAAGCGAGTGAACACCAGATTCAAAGACCTTGCTTGGCCCGAACACATCTCGAACGTTGCCCGACGATCACTAAGGAAACGGGCGAAAAGATCTTTGCGCCGAAACTCGTAAACGTCTAACCGGAGCCTAACCCTCCGTCGATAAATTCATACTGCTATGGAACTTTTTCGCTCACGTAACCTATATTGAATACATGAAGCAAAGTTCGAACCCGAATTCGCATGCTTGTGCAATTCCCTACCGCATCGCCGGGGGCCGGGTCGAGGTTTGCATCGTCACCACGGTGCGCAAACAGCGCTGGGTGTTTCCCAAGGGTTACGTCGAAGACGGCGAAACCGAAGCGGAAGCGGCCTTAAAAGAGGCTTTCGAGGAAGCAGGCCTGATCGGCCGCATCGCCGGCAACTCGGTCGGCAGTTACGAACGCCGCAAGCTAGGTCTTATTTGCCGAGTGGCTTGCTACTTGATGCAAGTCGAAGAGTGCCAACGCGCTTGGGATGAATCCAGCGTGCGCCGACGACGCTGGGTGCCGGCCTCCGAGGCACTCGCCGAACTCGGCCAAAAAGAGCAACGAAGCATTTACGCTTCGATCTTGCGCCGCCTCGAACGACGCCGTCCGAAGGCGGGCTAACCGCTTAGCGACGTCGGTCCCTTGATGAGTCCGGCCGCTCGTTTCATTTGGCGATTTAACGCGACTATTTCGACGTGGCCGAACTAGGCTTCTTCGCACGCTCTAAGATATCGGCGATCAGCACGCTCTTACCGCCGAGGCGCTTGCTCTCGTCGGCCGCTTCCATAAATGCCACGAGATTGATCGTCGTTTCTTTTGCGACCGGCGGTTTCCCCGTCTTAAAGAATCCGGCGATCTCGACCAAAAGGGGTCCATACCCGCCCCCCTTGCGCTCTTCGGCCGGTCCTGCTCCCGTGCTACCGAAGACGAACGCTCCGTACCCGGATTTGCCGGATCGAATGCCGCGGAAGGTTCCTACGCGGCCTTCCTTCCATACGCCCGACACGACATGCGTGTCCGGAGTCGCGACACACGCCACGCTCTCGCAACCGTCGCCCATGATGGTGAACAGAATTTCAACACCATGAATGCCGTACCAGAACAGGTCGGGATGATGTTCTTCGAGCGAACAAGGGCCGTACGACAAGCAGCCGAGAACATCGCCGAACGGCTTCTCGGCGTTAACCGCCGCAATGCCGGGATAGTAGCGGAGCGACGAGCTGGAAAAAATCGGAGTGCCGGATTCTTCCGCGAGCCGGTAGATTTCCAATGTGTCCGCGAGCGATGCGGCGATCGGTTTGTCGATGAACATCGGCTTCTTTTTGGCGGCGTTCTTATTCGCCTCGAACACCGGGCGAGCTTGGGCCAAGTGCGGCCGGCCATCGACGCTTTCCAGCAGAATGGCATCGACTTTCGGCAACAACGCTTCGACCGAGTCGACGATCTCGACCCCTTGCTTACTCAATTGCTCGGTAAAGCCGGCAACGCGAGAATGGCTCGAATGCACATCGCTCGACCCGCCGGGAAACGCCGCCACGACTTTCATCCCAGCCAAAGGGCTATCGGCCTTCGCGTTGTTGATAGCCCCCGTGAATGCCGGCGCATGCGAAGTGTCGAGTCCGATGATCCCGATCTTGATGAGTTCGCTTTTCGCAGCATCCTCGGCTTGAGCCGGCAACGCTCCCGAGACGAAAACGGTCAGCGCGATGAAGACGCGATGAAGACGGAAGCGCATGGCAGATTCTCCAAGGGGGCGGCAGGCAGGGGAGTGCGGTCGGGGAACTCTTCGCAACCAAGAAATCGAAACCAGGAAATCGCGGCCGAAAAAATTCGACCTTTCATAACGAGTTTCATTGCTCGGCGAAGTGAACTCAGTTAGTCTACTCGCCGCCCCTACCCACGGAAAGCACCGATGAAAAAAAGCTGCCGCCTTCTTCCATTCGCGCTCATAGTTATGGCCGCCGCTTGCTATTTCGAGCAACCGGCGACGTTCGTCGAGGGTGCCGAACCCGTCGTGCCGAAAGCAACCGCCGAAACTCCCGACATGCTCGAGCAGCGTGGCAGCGACCATTTCCGTGCAAGTCGATTCACCGCTTCGGTCGCCGATTTCGATCAAGAGATCAAGCTCGATCCACGGCGAGCCCCTTGGCACTGGAAACGTGGCATCTCGCTCTACTATGCCGGCCGCTATGCCGATGGCGCCAAGCAATTCGAGGGGTATCAAACCGTCGACGGCAACGACGTCGAGAATGCGGTGTGGCGATTTCTCTGCCAAGCTCGCGATCCGAATGTCGGCCTCGAAAAGGCGCGGCGCGAGATGCTGACGATCAAAGACGATCGCCGAGTTCCCATGACGCAAATCTATGCGCTGTACCACGGCGACCTCAAGCCCGACGATGTGGTTGCGGCGGCGAAATTAGGAAATCCTCCCGAATCGGTCCTAGCTCAACGCCTGTTCTACGCACACCTCTATCTCGGCCTCTATTTCGAGGTGTTGGGGGATCTGCCGGCGGCCAAGCTTCAAATGAAGGAAGCAGTGGCGCGAAAGATCGACCACTACATGGGGGACGTCGCCGTAGTGCACGAGAAGTTGCTCGCCGCGAAAACCGCGAAATAGCCCCCCGCTTGCCGGCATCGCCGGAATATGAAAGGGTTACCGAGCCAATCCCCAGGTCGATCTAGGGAATACGCGCGCCCGGTTGTTAGAATTTGCGCCGATTCGGTTTTCTAAGATTGTCGGTTCCGTTCATCTCGGATTATCCCGCTAAGGTATTTCAACGATGCCGCTCGCACTCAAAACGAAAAGCCAATGGTGCACCGAGGTCGTCAACATGGCGTTTTCGGACATCCAACGGGATCAACAGTTGCTCAACGCCTTGAGCAAAGCGCTGAAGGCAGCGAAGAGCGACGAACAGTTTATGTATCTCAACGATAAAAAACGCGACCCGACGTATCTCTACGAGACATACGTGAAGAACACGAATCTTCCCCGATTCGTCAACGTTTCGGCTTCGATGATGCGCGCTTGCGCTGCGGTGGCCGCGGATCCGAAGAAGCTCTCGGCCGAAATTGCGAAGGTCACCTCCGAGGTCCAGCAACTCTTCTCGCAAAACCTACGACCGACGTTCATGGCTTCGACGTCGTGCGACACTTGGTGCGACCTTCAAAACGAAGAACTCGCCAAGGCCGACTGCGTGAAGCGAGGCAAGAAGCTCGCCAAGATCCTCGGCATCGATGCCAGAATGATCGCCCAAGCGCTCACGGCGATTGCGATCGCGCGCTTCAAGAAGGACAAGAAGGGGATCGCAGACGCAATGGCCGAAATCCAAGCTGAAGGGGATAAGGCCAAGGCTAAGGAAATCGAAAAACTCATTCTGAGCGAGCTCGAAAACATGGGATTGCGATAAAGATCCCTACCGCCGAACCGACGGCGCTTCGATAGCGACGGAAAACGCCTGCGCTCGTTGCGGCATCTGGCTTCATGGCACCGAGCGGCTAGACTGACGAATCGATCCGGATCCCGCACGACCTGCGCGCCGCGATCCGTTTTCGTTTTTCCCGCCCACTCCCTTAGGCTTCACTCCTATGTGTGCTTTGCGGATCGATGTGCCGGGCCGTGCATGGAGTCGTCGAGCCGTGTTGAAGGCCGGTGCTGCCGTGAGCTTCTGGCCGCTGCTCGGCGTGCCGGCTTCCGCGCTTGCGAAGAAGTTCGTCGCGACCGGCGACTATCCGTTCACGCTCGGCGTGGCGTCCGGAGATCCGCTCCCCGACGGCTTCGTGATCTGGACTCGACTGGCACCGAAGCCGCTCGCAGGGGGCGGCATGCCGGAGGAGAACGTCGAAGTTCGCTATCAGGTCGCCACGGATGAAAAGATGACGCAAGTCGTCGCGAAGGGAACCGCGATCGCCACACCCGACCTCGCTCACTCGGTACATGTCGAGGTGGTGGGCTTAGAGCCCGCGCGGTGGTACTTCTATCAATTCTCGGCCTCGGGCGAAACGAGCCCGGTCGGCCGAAGCCGAACGGCACCGAAGCTCGACTCGATTCCCGATCGCCTTCGTTTCGCTTTCGCATCGTGCCAACACTTCGAGCAAGGGCTATTCACCGCCTACAAGCACATGGCGGCGGAAGACCTCGACTTCATCGCGCATCTCGGCGATTACATCTACGAATACGCGGGCAAAGAAAAGCAAGTGCGAAAGCATGTCGGGCCGGTGCTCGACTTGCTCGTCGACTATCGCAACCGCCACGCACAATACAAGACCGACGAACATCTCCAAGCGGCGCATGCGAAGTGTCCGTGGCTCGTCACTTGGGACGATCATGAATTCGCGAACAACTGCGCAGGCCTGATCTCCGAGAAGTTCGACGAAACGCCCGAGGTCTACACGCGGCGTCGCGTGAACGCTTATCGCGCCTACTACGAACACATGCCGCTTCGCGTCGCGCAAGTGCCGCAAGGGCCGTCGATGCGGCTCTACCGAGAAGTCCCGTTCGGCGGCTTGGCCGACTTCCAGATTCTCGACACCCGTCAGTATCGCACCGACCAGCCGTGCGGCGACGGCAACAAGCTCCCGTGTCCCGAGGTTTACTCGAAACGGGGCACGATGCTCGGCGAGCGCCAAGAGGCTTGGCTTTATAAAGCGTTGAAGAAGTCGCTGGCGAAATGGAATGTGCTGACCCAGCAAGTGATGATGGCCCGCGTCGACCGGATGCCGGGCATGCTCGAAGCGTACAGCATGGATCAATGGCCCGGCTACGAAGCCAATCGCCAACGGGTACTGAAATTCTTCGCTGAAAACCCCGCGTTGAATCCGATCGTCGTTGCCGGCGACATTCACTCGAACTGGGCCAACGACCTACAAGTCGATTCGGCCGATCCGAAGTCGCCGATCGTCGCGACGGAGTTCGTCGGCACTTCGCTCAGCTCCGGCGGCGACGGGCAAGAAGCCAACAAAAACAGTTCCACGACGCTTTCGGAGAACCCGTTCGTCAAATTCTACAATGCCGAGCGGGGCTACGTGTCGTGCGACGTTTCGGCGAAAGAATGGAAGACGCATTACCGCACGCTGCCGTTCGTGACGAAGCCCGATGCGCCGCTCGTGACTCGAAAGACGTTCGTCGTCGAACATGGCAAGCCGGGGGCGAAGGAAGCGTAAGATCGTCACCTTGATTTCAAACAATCGACCGAATGAGGAAGGGCGATGGCCATTTCAACAAGCGTAGTAAAGGTTGCAGGGACAACGAAAGAATTGATCAAAAGCGCGTCTCGTGTTTTAAATTCGTTTCTTCAAAAGCCAATGAAGGAAGCAGGGGGCGCGTTGAGCGACTCAGGTTTATTCTCGCGTCCTTTGCCATGGAAACATTTCTAATGACGATAAAATTTCTTCGGCATTTCCTTTCGGCATTCGCGTTCTGCGTGGCGCTCGTGACGCTGCGTACCGCATGGTCCGCCGAGATCCCGACGAAAGTCGATGAGACTGCGCGTTGGGAAAACATCTCCGACGAGTTCTTCAAACGAATCGGAGTGCAGGACAAAACGCCGAACCACCTGCGGCGGTGCTTGGGCATGGCCGTGGCCCCGACCGGCCAGATCTTCATCGTCACCGGAGACGGCAACGGAATTTGTACGAGCAAGGACCAGGGCGCCACATGGACCGTGGGTTCCAAGAGCGATGCCGGCGGAAGCGGTATCACCGGTCGGTGCGAGACCGGCTTCAGTTTCTCGATGGCCTATCCCTACGACGGCAGGCTGGCGTTTTTTTGTATCGATGGAACCGGCGGTATCACACTCGACGGCGGCGCCGCTTGGCGCCCCTTCGGCAAACTGCTTCGGATGCTCGAATATGCCGACATGGATTGGAGCGAGCGCGATCCGCAAACGATATTCGGTTTACTGCATGAGCCCTACTATACCGTGCTGAGTATCGATGGCGGAAAGAGTTGGCGACAGATCTACAAAGAGAGCGAAAACGCCCAAGACAACCGCCACGCGCTCGGCCTCTACTACGGGCTCGCCGACTCCGAAACCCTACTTCGCTCCCACATCGATCAAGGAGGGATCGCCATGAGCAAGGACGCGGGTCGAACTTGGACCGGCGTTGCGAAATTTCACATCGTTGGACGGCGACCCGTGCACTTCGGAAAGAAAACGTATTGGCTCGCCAACGAAGGAGTCGTCGTTTCCGAAAACGGTACCGACTGGACGCTGACGGGGAAGGGCCCGGAAATGCCCCTCTTCGGCCCTTACTTCGGCGAGGACGACCGGCAGATGCTGGTCGTTTCGGAGCGGGCCTTTTCCATCTCTCGCGATGGCGGCAAGACATGGCGAGAGGTCGCGCCGACATTTTCCCCGCCCGACGGCATGAGAAAAAAGATCACCGCCAATGGATCGTTTAATTACTTCGGTTGGGACGCCAAGCACGACTACCTCTACGCTTCAGGGCTCGGCGCATCGATTTACCGGTTGAAGTTGGCCCCCTGACCGGAATGGAGCCCGTTCTCGAGCTCTACGGCGACCGCGAGTCACCGCGCGACGCGCTTCCGCGGGCCCCTAGCCGTTTTGCCGGCGTGGTTTTACAATTTGCCGTTTAGCCGAAGCGGCCGGGGACGAGCTTGCGACGAGATCGTCGACCGTCGCTCCCGTTCGTCGGCAGCCACGAATCTCTCCTGCGGTGTATATCATGGGCTTGCGCGAACGGAAGCCGATCTTTCCCGGCGTCATCGAGATCAACTATCAAGCCGGCGAGCGCTTCGGCTGCAACGTCTATTTGATTTACGATGGCAACGAATGGCTCCTCATCGATATCGGTTTCGATGAGTCGGTCGACGAAATCGTCGACCTGATTCGCGGCCTCGACTTCCCGCTGTCGGCCTGCAAGACGATCGTCGCGACGCATGCCGACGTCGACCACGTACAAGGGCTTGCGCGTCTGAAACAAGCCCTGCGCACGACGGTGACCGCCCATCCGTTGGCCGTCGAAACGCTCGTGCAAGGGGATCCGATCAAGACTTTTTCGGAGATCTCGGCGCAGAAGATCCATATTCCGATGCCGGTCATTCCGAAGGTCGAGCATACGGTCGTCGAAGGAGATCGGATCAAGGTCGGCGCACTCGAACTGGAGGTCTGGCACACCCCCGGCCATACCGACAGCCAACTCTCGTTTCGACTCGGCAACCTGCTCCTCTGCGGCGACAACATCTACCGCGACGGCTGCGTCGGCGTGATCGATGCCCATCACGGCAGCGATATCAAAGCGTTCGTCCAGTCGCTCCGCCGGATTAGAGCCTCGAACGTCGAATGGATGTTGCCGAGCCACGGCCCGATCTTCCGTAAAGACGATACCCAGCTCGATCGGACGATCGCCCGCCTCGAAGGGTATCTCCACATGGCCGACTTCGGTACTTGTGCTATCGATTGGCCGCTGATGGACGAATTCGATCGGGAACTGGCTGAAGGCAAGATGCCGAGCTAGTTCGCGACGGCGAACTCGTACGACCGCGAAACCGCAAGCGGCGTTGCTACACTGCTTGCGGGTTCGCGGCCGCATAAGCTACCGGGTCGTTAAAGTCGCATGATTTTCCAGCCGGCAAGCGTTCGGTTGTGCCGCCTCTAGCGAACATTCGCTCATTACCGGCAATAACGGTTGCCGATCCTCTACGGTAGACCCAGCGCTGCAGACCGCGCGGGCTCCGAATGCTATCGCCCCGAATGCTTGCGATCGGCCCGAAGAGCTTCCGTCGCGAAAACGTGCCCGCGCGTTATCGATAACACAGGGGAAACCAGATGATTCGCCGTACGCTTTTGCTCGCCGTGGTTGCGCTCGGATTGGTCGGCTCGCTGACCAGCTCGGCGGACGCCGGCGCCTACGGTCGCCAGTGGGGCCACAGCACTCCATCGACCGACTGGAACAAGTTCTACCACTACCCGTACGTGTACTATCCGCAGAACTATTGGTCGAGCGATTACTACAAGAGTAGCGAGAGCTTGTACTATCGGTATCCGGCGGAAATGCGCATCCCGGTCTACAACAAAGCTTGGCAGAACGAATACCCGCAAGCGCGCCGCTACCACCAAGGCCACCACTTCCAACTGGACGTGTTCTAAGCTCTTGTCGGTGGTCCGGAAGCGTTGCCCGTCGGGTTAAAAACAGGAGCCGCCTTAGGCGCTCCACGTGCGAGCGAAATCGTAGAGGATTTCGCTCGCCGGCGCTAGTTCGTCGAGCGGCAGCCACTCGTCGCACGTATGCGCCTGATCGATGCTGCCGGGCCCGAATACGACCGACGGCACGTCGGCCGCGGCGATGCGCGAGCCATCGGTGCCGAAGGCAACGCCGATCTTCGCACCTCTGCCCGAACGAGCCCGCGAAACTTCGGACAACCGCTCGGCCAGCGCGGCGTTCTTATCGTCCGGCATCGGCAGACTCGCATTGAACGGGGTCTCGTGTTCGATCGACGAGCCGAGCGCTACGATCTCGGGACGCTTGGCGAGCCAGTCGAGAATGTGCTTCTGCGCAGCGGCGGGGGTTTCGCCGGGAATCACGCGGCGACAAAGCTCGATCGTCGCTTTGTCGGGCACCGTGTTGCAACTGATGCCGCCGCGAATGATACCGACGCTCAACGTCGGCTGCCCGCAGAGAGGATGTCGCCCGAGCGTCGGGCAAACTTCCTTGGCGTATTCTTCGAGAGCAAGCAACACGCGGGCCATTTTATAAACCGCATTGTCGCCCATGTGCGGCTGCGAACTATGCGCCGCGCGGCCATGCGTGTGGATCCGCCAGCGCATCGTGCCTTTGTGCGCCACCACGACATCGAGGCTCGTCGGCTCGGCAACGACGCACACATCCGGACGCTTCGGGACGAATTCGTCGTGCTTCGACTCGGTCCAAAGTTTGGTGAGTGCCGTGGCACCGGTAAAACCGAATTCCTCGTTCACGACGCAAGCCAATACGACCGTCGGCCGCCCTTTGGGCCGTTCAATATTTAGGCGCTCCATCGCGCCGATCATCGCCGTCATCCCGCCTTTGATATCGCAGGAGCCGCGGCCGTAGATCCGGCCATCCTTGATCTCCGGCTTCCAAGGGTCGATCGTCATGCCTTGGACCGGCACGGTGTCTTGGTGCGCTTCGAGCAACACCAACGGCCCCCCTTTCTCAGGCGGCGGGAGGTCGCCGTCGACACGGATCAGGATATTCTCACGCTTCTCCGAGACGAAATACCGCTTGTAGCGCAGGTTCAATCGCTGGAACAGCTTTTCGAGATACTCGGTTACGCGGTATTCGAGATACTCAGGCCCTTCGAGCGGAAGCCCCATCGGGTTGACGCTAGGAATCGCGATGAGATCTGCCAGAGTCGCCGTGAGATCAATCGGCATGCGGAAGTCCTTCGTAACGATCGGGAGCGGGGGCGTAGAAGGCCGACACAGAGCATCGGCGACAAAGCATAGCGGCGTTGTGGCGAAGATTCTAACCGATTCGTAACTGGATCCGTAATGTGCTTCCAAGCGATAAGAATTCGTCGTGCAAAACGGCTAGCGAGCCCCCGTTTGCAACCATCATTGAGCAAGCCGAATCCACGAAGATCGAAAGCGGTAGACACGCTTTGAGCCCCTTCGTTTGAGGGCGTGAATCATGCCGCACCTTGTTGATACTTCGTCACAAGATGCCATTTCGCGAACTCCTGAATTTCAAGCTACTTCCGTCGCGTCGAAAGACTTACTAATAGTTCGCGATTGACTCCGTCGATTGTCTTGACCACTTACGACGCTAGCCTTACCATTGCGACTTACTCGACCGGATGGCTCGGGTTTATTTTTCGCCGGCGTTCGTGAAACGATTCACAAAGTCGCTTGCTGCGGTCGGAGTCGTCGTGTTGAGTATCGCCATAAGCTGTTAATCGGGTTGCCGTTATGCAAACGATCGGACTCACGATCCCGATTTTCCTGTTCCTCATTATCGCTACCGCGCAAGCGACGGCGATGCTGTTGATGGGGCGCATCTTCGGCCCCTCGCGCAATACCGCCGTGAAAGAGATGCCGTATGAGAGCGGCATGGATCCGATTCACGACACGCGTCGTCGATTCGATATCCGCTTCCATTTGGTTGCGATCGCCTTCCTCGTTTTCGACGTCGAAGTGCTGTTCATGTATCCTTGGGCCGTGGCCGCGAGGCGCGCCGCCGAAGGCCAGCCGGCGCGAGGCATCGATGCGGCCGTCGCGCAAGGAATGGTTGCCGATCGCGGAATCGTTTTCGGTGTGATGATGTTCTTCATCGCGCTGTTCGCCGTGGGATTTGTGTACGCGTTGCGCAAAGGGGTGTTTCGATGGCGATAGAGTTGCCTGAAAACGTCGTCATCAGCAAGCTCGACGAGTTGGCAAGTTGGTGCCGCAAGAACAGCCTCTGGCCGATGCCGTTTGCGACCGCTTGCTGCGGCATCGAGCTCATGGCTACCGGTGCGAGCAAGCACGATATCGCGCGCTTCGGCGCCGAAGTGTTTCGCTTCAGCCCACGCCAGTGCGATCTCATGATCGTCGCGGGGCGCGTGGTCATGAAGATGCTCCCGGTCTTGCAGCGCATCTGGCAGCAAATGAACGAACCCAAGTGGTGCATTTCGATGGGGGCTTGCGCCAGCACCGGCGGAGTGTTCGACACCTACTCCGTCGTGCAGGGGATCGATCGCTTTATCCCCGTCGATATGTACGTTCCCGGCTGTCCGCCTCGTCCGGAACAACTCATTCAGGCCATCATCGACCTGCAAGACAAGATCCAGCGCGAAGGAACGATGTCGGGCAAGGAATTCAACACCGACGCCCGCCAACAACGGAAGCGAGCCTTGATCGAATTGCCGATTATCTCACGCGGCGAGAGCCCCAACCTCGGCCCTCCGGGCGAAGGGCTTCCGGGCATCGTGGCCGGCTTGATGCGTTAGGGCCTGAACCGTCGCTGAAGAAGTTGCGAAGTCGAATCGAGGAGGTTGATTCATGTCCGTTGCCGGCGCAGAAACTTTGAAAGCCTTGGAAACCGCACTCGGCGCCGTCCAGCAAAGCGAGTTTCGCGGGCAGACGCGCGTAGTCGTTCCCAAAGAGAAACTCGCCGACGTATTTACGACCTTGCGCAACGGTCGCGGCTTCGACCAACTGGTCGATGTGACGTGCGTCGATTACCTCGCCTACCGCGATGCCACCGATCGCTTCGGACTCGTGTACCTGCTCACTTCGACGACCACGAACGAGCGGATCACGCTCCGTGTGTTCGTGAACGAGCCGGACCCGACCGTCGTCTCCGCGACCGGCTGGTGGGAAGGGGCCAACTGGCTCGAGCGCGAAGTGTGGGACATGTTCGGCATCACGTTCGATGGTCATCCCGATCATCGCCGCATCCTTTGCCCCGACGAGTTCACCGCGTTTCCGTTGCGAAAAGATTACCCGCTGCAAGGTCGCGGCGAACGTCACAACTTTCCCGTGCTCACGCGAAATCAGGCTTAATGGTTATGGGCTCGGCACCCGCTTCGACACGCAAGCTCGACATCGCACACGACGAGCAGCAGGATTATCTGTGGACGCTGAATTTCGGCCCACAGCATCCGGCTACGCATACGACGCTGCGCATCGTGATGAAGCTCGACGGCGAACGCGTAGTCGATGCGATGCCCGACATCGGCTATCTGCATTCCGGGTTCGAGAAGCTCGGCGAAAGCCTCGACTATAATCAGTATGTCACCGTCACCGACCGGATGAACTACATTTCGCCGATGGCGAACAATGTGGCCTGGCATGGCGCAGTCGAAAAGCTGCTCGGCATCGAGCTCACTCCGCGCTGCAAATACATTCGGACGATCATCTCCGAACTGGCCCGCATCAGCGACCACTTGCTCTGCAACGGCGCGGTCGGCCTCGATGCCGGAGCGTTCACGTTCTTCCTCTACGCTTTCAATAAGCGGGAAGACATCTACGACATCTTCGAGACGCTCTGCGGCGCCCGTTTCACGAACAGCTACACGCGCACCGGCGGCCTTTCGCAAGACATCACGCCGCTCGTGATCGAGAAGATTCGCCGCTTCATCAAGACTTTCCCCAAAGTGCTCGACGACATGGAGCGGCTGCTGAATCGCAACCGAATCTTCATCGATCGCACGAAAGGGGTCGGTGTTCTTTCGAAGGAAGAAGCGCTCAGCCGCAGCGTGACCGGTCCGCTTGCCCGAGCCTCGGGCGTGTCGCGCGATTTGCGCAAAGACGAGCCTTATCTAGCGTATTCCGATTTCGATTTCATCGTGCCGTGCTCGAAGACCGGCGACTGCTTCGCGCGCTACTTGGTTCGCCAAGAAGAGATGAAGCAAAGCCTCGCGATCATTACGCAAGCGGTCGAAAACATTCCGGCCGGACCGATCAACGTCGGCATCGATCAGCGCACCACGATCCCGAACAAGCGAATGGTCTACTCGACCATCGAAGGGACGATTTCGCACTTCGAACTCGCCATGGCGAACCGCGGCTTCGAGACGCCGTTCGAAGAGTCGTATTCCGCGATTGAAAGCCCTAACGGCGAGCTCGGTTTCTATCTCGTCGGCAACGGTAACGACGTCGCCTATCGAGCCCGCTGCCGGCCGCCGTCGTACATCCACTTCGCCTTGTTCCCGTATCTGATTCGCGGACATACGCTGTCGGATGTGGTCGCCGTGTTGGGAAGCTTGAATATCATCGCCGCGGAACTGGATCGATAACGTCGAAAGCAAGTGTCATGATCGCAACACCACGCATCCTTACCGACGAAATGGTCGCCGAGATCAAGGCGTTCATTCCGCGCTATCCGTCGAAGCAAGCGGTCACGCTCCCGGCGTTGCACATCGTCAACGATCGGTTGCGCTACGTCCCGTTTCAAGCGGTAATCGAAGTCGCCGAAATCCTCGGGCTCGCGCCGGCGCAAGTGCAAGACACGCTCAGCTTCTACGGCTACTTCAAACAAGACAAGCCGCACGGTGAAACGCGGGCCTGGGTCTGCCGCTCGATCGCTTGTGCGCTCCGGGGTGCCGACGATCTGATCGAACACATGTGCCACAAGGCCGGCGTCGCCCCCGGCGGCACGACGCCCGACGGCAAGCTCACCATCGAGTTCGCCGAATGCCTCGGCGCATGCGAGTATGCCCCTTGCATGCTTGCCGGCGAAGAACTGGTGAAAGATTTAACGAACGAAAAGGCCGATGCTTTTATCGCCTCGCAAACATCGAGTGCGAAATAGTTGCTCCCGACTCGGATGCAACGAGAGAGACATAAAACTTCGCGGCCCGGAACATCATGGCAAAATTCGAACCCGTCCTCCTCGCCAATATCAACAAGCCCGACTCGCACACGCTTAAAGTGTACGAGGCGAACGGCGGCTATCGCGCGCTTCGCAAAGCGCTCAAGGAGATGACGACCGACCAAGTGATCGACGTCGTCAAGACGAGCGGCTTGCGGGGTCGTGGCGGAGCGGGTTTCCCGACGGGCTTGAAATGGACGTTCTTGCCGAAGAACCATCCCGGCCCGATCTATATGTGCATCAACGCCGACGAAAGCGAGCCGGGCACATTCAATAATCGCTACTTGATGGAGCTTGATCCGCATCAGGTGATCGAAGGGATCATCTTGAGTTGCTATGCGACGAAAGCGACTACGGCGTACCTCTATATTCGAGTCGAGTATCCGTTGTCGCGACGCCGGCTACAGTCGGCAATCGACGAATGCTACGCCTCGGGCTTGCTCGGAAAAAACATTCTCGGCTCGGCCTTCTCGCTCGATATCTTCATTCATGTCGGCGCTGCTGCTTATATCTGCGGTGAAGAAACCGGCCTGATCGAGAGCCTGGAAGGAAAGCGGGCTTGGCCGCGCATCAAGCCGCCGTTCCCTGCGATTGAAGGAGTGTTCCGCAAGCCGACCGTCGTGAACAACATCGAGACCGCGGCCTGCGTGACGCAGATCGTCGATCGGGGTGCCGATTGGTTTAAATCGATCGGCGTACCTGCCGACCCTAAGAACCCGCGCGATCCGGGCAGCTACGGCCCGAAGCTTTATTGCCTCAGCGGCCACGTCAACAAGCCGGGCTGTTACGAAGCTCCGCTCGGGATCACGCTTCGGCAACTCATCGATGAGTACGGCGAAGGGATTTGGAAAGGGCGCAAAGCTAAGGCGGCGATCCCCGGCGGCATCAGCATGGGCTTGTTCACCGAAGCGGAGTTCGACACGCCGCTCGATTTTGCAGGGCCGGGCAAGGTCGGGTGCTTGGGGCTCGGCACGGCAGCCGTCGTCGTGATGGACGAGACGGTGAGCATGGTCGACTTCCTGCACAACAGTTGTCGCTTCTTCGCACACGAAAGCTGCGGGCAATGCACTCCCTGTCGTGAAGGAACTCACTGGTCGCTCACGATGCTCGACCGCATCAAGGCCGGCAAAGGTCGCCTCCGCGATCTCGACCTGCTGCTCGAGATCGGCGACTCGATCGGCATCATTCCCGGCACGACGATCTGCGGCCTTTCGGACGGCGCAGCCTGGCCGATCAAGAACGCGATCCGCAAGTTCCGCAGCGAATTCGAGGACTACATCAAACGCACGAACCCGACGGGTTACATGGTCAAGGATCCGGTGATGGCGTTGCCGATCTTGGCGCACCACTGAGAGAAGTCAGAAGTGAAAATGCAAAATGCAAAACGGCGGAGACGTTGAATCAAACAAGAAACGAGACCTTGCCGAGAGAACAAAGCAATTTGCGATCCGAGTCATTCGACTGTATTCATCGCTCCCCAAAAACGACGGCGCGGCCCAGATACTCGGAAAACAAATATTACGAAGTGGAACTTCCGTAGGTGCTCAGTATCGCGAAGCGATGCGAGCGCGATCGACAGTGGAGTTCATCAGTAAGATTCAATCGAGTTTGCAGGAGTTGGAAGAAACTCGATATTGGCTGGAGTTATTGATCGAAGCGGAGTTGGTACCCATCAAAAGGCTCGCGCCGCTTTTGGAAGAATCTATGGAATTGATCGCGATTTTGGTCGCATCGACGAAAACAGCAAAGCGAAGGTCGAAAGAATAAACGAACGACTATGTAGGCATTCTTCTTCCGAACTTTTGCATTTTGCATTCTGACTTTTGAGTTTGATTTATGGGCATCGTCTTAGTTGACGGAATTGAAGTAACGGTCGGTGACAACGAACGCCTCAACGGCATTCAAGCCGCCGAGCGCGCCGGCATCGAAGTGCCGCACTACTGCTGGCATCCGGGCCTGTCGGTCGTTGCGAGTTGCCGCATGTGCTTGGTCGAGCAGGGGACGAAGAACCCGCAAACGGGCAAGATCGACATGCTGCCGAAGGTCGTTCCGGCTTGCCAAACGCCGGCGAAAGACGGAACCGTCTTCATCACGAACAGCGCCAAGGTGGAACAATGCCGCGCTCAAGTCGAAGAAGCTTTGCTGATCGACCATCCGATCGACTGCCCGATCTGCGATAAGGCGGGCGAATGTCGGTTGCAAGACTACCACTTCGCACACGGCCAAGACGAGCGCCGCGCCGACATCCGTCCGTTTCACAGCAAGAAACGGGACATGGGAGACACGGTCTCCTTGTTCGTCGATCGCTGCGTGATGTGTACTCGCTGCGTCCGATTCACGCGCGAGATCACCGGCACCAGCGAGTTGATGGTCATCAATCGTGGCAGCCACGAAGAAATCGATGTGTTTCCCGGCTATCCGCTCGACAATAAAATGTCGGGCAACGTCGTCGACCTTTGCCCGGTCGGAGCGCTCGGCGACAAGGACTTCATGTACCAACAGCGTGTTTGGTTCATGAAGTCGCACGACGGCATCTGCACGAACTGCTCGGGCGGCTGCAACTTGCACATCGACGAAAACCAAGATCACATCTACCGGCTTCGCCCGCGCGAGAACATGGAAGTGAACAAATGGTGGCTCTGCGACGAAGGTCGCTACGGCTATCACCACGTTCACGCCGAAGACCGTCTCGTCGGCCCGAAACGGAAAGAGGGGCCCAAGCACGTCATCATCGAGTGGAGCACCGTCACCACGGAGTTGAAGGCGAAGCTGAAATCGGTGGGCCCGTTGGCCGCCGTCATTTCGCCGCACCTGACGCTCGAAGAAGCGTACCTGCTGATTAAGTTCATCCGTGGGCTCGATCCCAATGCGATCCTGGCGCTCGGGCCGGTGCAGGTCGTCGGGTCGGATGAAACGTACCCCGGCGGCTTCACGATCCATGCCGAAAAGGCTCCGAATCGGCGCGGCATCAAGATGCTGCTCTCGCACTTCGGCGGCCGAACGATGAACTTCGACGACCTGACGGCCGAGATCGCCAAAGGCGCCGTCCGCGGGGCGTGGGTCTCCGGCGGTTATCGCCTGAAGGGTTGGAACGACGCTGACGTCGCCGCCAAGTTCGCGAAGCTCGACCTCCTCGTCGTGCAAGACATGTTCGCCTCGCCGCTGTGGGACCTCGCCACGTACCAGTTACCGGGCGGGGCTTTCGCCGAACGGGACGGCTCCTACGTCAACTTCGCGGGTCGTTTGCAATCGGCCAAGTGGGCCATTCGCCCGCCGGTCGGCGCGTGGGTCGAAGGGCAATTGCTTCATCGTCTGCTCGACCGTCCGGGCCTGTTCAACGGTCGCAAGGTACTCACCGAGTTGGCCCAAGAGATTCCGGCGTTCCATCTGGCGCTCAACGAGGTGCCGTCGACGGGCCTCGATCTGACCGTGAACATGATCGCCGCAAACGGCGAGGTGGCGGCGCAACCCGTTTAGCAAGTCGCGGGGCATGCCCCGTCCTAGAAGCAAGAAATTCCGCGGGGCATGAAGTCCTGCGGCTAACCTTAGAACACCGAACTGATAACATGCTCGCCATTTCCATCGAAGCTCTCATCAAGATCGCGCTGCTCATGGGCGGGCTCATGACCGCCGCGGCGTACTTCGTCTTGCTCGAGCGCTGGATCGCCGCGTGGGTGCAAGACCGCAAGGGGCCGAATCGCGTCGGCATCCCGTTTACGAAGATCAAGCTTTTCGGACTCGGGCAGCCATTGGCCGACGGCTTGAAGTTCATCTTCAAGGAAGAACACACGCCGCGCCACGTCGACAAGATCCTCTTCACGCTCGCGCCGATCTCGATTCTCAGCGCGGCGCTAGCCGTGTATGCCTGCATCCCGTTCGGCAGCGTGTTGCCGAAGGGAGCGATTCCGGGGGTCGATCATCAGATCGAGCTCATCGCCGCACCGGGTATCGATGTCGGCATGATCTACATCTTCGCGCTGTCGAGCATCGCCGTATACGGCGTGATCCTCGGTGGCTGGGCCAGCAACAGCAAATACAGTCTCCTCGGCGGCTTGCGATCCAGCGCGCAGCTCATCGCCTATGAGCTTCCGATGGGGCTCTCGATCATCGGCGTCGTGCTGCTCTCCGGTTCGCTGCGGCTCGAAGACGTCATCGGCTCGCAAGCTTCGAGCGGCATGTGGAACGCGTTCGCACAGCCGCTGGGCTTCGTGATCTTCGTCGTCGCTTCGTTCGCCGAAGCGGCCCGATTGCCGTTCGATTTGCCGGAAGCCGAGCAAGAACTCGTCGGCGGCTACCATACCGAGTATTCCGGCATGCGGCTGATCGTGTACCTGATCGCCGAATTCCTGCACATGATCACCGCTTCGTTCTTGATCGTGATCTTGTTTCTCGGCGGCTGGCATCTCTGGGGCATCACAGGCAGCACGAACGAAGTCACTTGGTTCCAAGCGATCGCACGGATCGTCGTGTTGAACGTGAAGATCTTCGGCGTCATCGTGTTCTTCATGATGATCCGCTGGAGCTGGCCTCGCTTTCGCTTCGATCAGCTCATGTCGCTCGCCTGGAAGGTGATGCTGCCGCTTGGGCTCGTGAACTTGGTCGCCGTAGCTTGCTTCGTCGAATATGAAGCTCCGTTGAAAGCAAAGCTCGGCGTCTTAGGGCTTACCGCAGCCATGTGGGGCTTATCGCTCCTGGCATGGATCGCCGCCGGCATTCTCGCGCCGTTGCACACCGACAACTCCGCTCGCAAAGATGAATTCGTGTTGGCCGCCGAAGACCGTAATCTCGGTCTCCGCTCACACGTTTAAGGGATACACGTTTCATGAAGCCGGATGATCCGAAAGTCAAATGGGTCGAAGAACCCAAGCTCGGCCTCGCAGGCAAGATGTACTTGCCTGCGCTGATCCAAGGCTTGGCCGTAACGACGAAACATTTGTTCGCTCCGAAGATGACGGTCAGCTTTCCCGAGCAACGCCCGGAGATCGGCAACCCGTTGATCTATCGGGGCGTGCATCGACTCAACAAAGACGAACAAGGCCGCGTCAAATGCGTCGCGTGCTTCCTCTGTGCTACGGCCTGCCCGGCACACTGCATCGACATCATCGCGGCCCCGAGCCCGTGGCCGGATCGGGATAAATACTGCGAAAGCTTCACGATCGACGAACTCCGCTGCATCTTCTGCGGCATGTGCGAAGAAGCCTGCCCGGTCGATGCCGTCGAGTTGACGAGCCTGTTCGATCTCACCGGCCGTAGCCGTGAAGAGATGATTTTCGACAAGGAAAAACTTTTGAGCGTATACGACATGACCAAAGACGCCGAGCCGATGAAGTCGGCTTCGCTCGGAGGTGCGCCATGACGTCGAAAGAAATCGCTCTGCTCGTCGCACCGTCGCTGCTGCTTGCCGTTGGTCTGTGGATGCTTCTGCCGCGCGGCACGTCGCGAGGCAAAGCCGTCGGGCTGCTCTTCACGACGATTTCGCTCGGTTTATTCGCCGGCCGGCTTTGGCCGCTCGAAGACTTGGTGAGCGATGCCGTGTTCTATTCGATGGCGGCGGTCACGCTCGCCTCGGCGATCGGCGCCGTCACGATGCGCAGCCCCGTCTATTGTGCGATTTGGTTCGCGTTGACGTTGCTCGGCACCGCGGGCCTGTTTTTCTTTCAAGGCGCGCAGTTTCTCGGCGTCGCGACGATCGTCGTCTACGCCGGTGCGATCCTCGTCACGTTCTTGTTCGTGCTCATGCTGAGCAGCCCGGAAGGGAACGCACTGTACGATCGCTTGAGTTGGGAAGCGTTCATCTCGGCGGCGACGGGAGCCGTGCTGGTTTGCCTGCTGACATGGACCGCGGCGTCGAACAACTTTCGCCCGGCGAACGGCAAGCGGATCGAAGGCCCGGCGCAGATCGTCTTCTCGTCGTCGAACGAAGAGCAGGGCAAAAAGATCCTCTCGCAGAATCACGTCGAGAAGCTTGGGGCCGAGCTTTTTTCGCGACACCTAGCGGCGGTCGAAGTCGGCGGCACGTTGCTGCTCGTCGCGCTCGTCGGAGCCATCGCCGTCGCCTCGCACGGCCAAAGCGCCATGGAGGAAAGTCGCGATGCCTAACGCTCATGCCGTAGCCGAAATTCATCTCCTGGAAAACTATCTCCTCGTCGGCGGACTGTTGTTCGCCATCGGGCTCGTCGGCTTTCTCAGCCGGCGCAATATGATCGTGATGTTCCTCGCCGCCGAAATGATGTTGCAAGGGGTGTCGGTCAGCCTCGTCGGGTGGGGCCGGTTCCACAACGACTGGGGCGGTCAGATGCTCGTTATTTTCATTCTCACTGTCGCCGCTTGCGAAGCTGCGATTGCGCTCGCTCTGGTGCAAATGTTGTTCTATCGCGGCGGCAATCTCGATATCGCGCTCTGGCAGAACCTCCGCGAGTCGAATCAGCCCCGCTATGTGGATCGCGAAATTCCGCCGAGCGACGACGACAAGATGACGTTCCCGAAGCTCACCCCTTCCGGCATTGATCCGCACATCCAAGTAGAAGAAACGATTCACCGTACCCATGTTTAACTTTAGCTTGAACGAGATCGAGAAATTGGTCGTCTTGATACCGACGTTGCCGCTCGCGGCGACGTTGGTCACGGCGATTCTCGGCAAACGTTGGTTGAAAGAGCGGAGCCACTGGCCGGTCCTCTTTGCGTTCGCCGCCGCCTTCTTGGTCAGCCTGCAATTACTGTCCGTCGTCAACGGAAAAGTTCACGAAGCTCATGCCCAAGGCTATGCCGACGGCGGCTTCTCGCAAACCGTGACGCTCTGGCAATGGGTGGTCGTCGAAGATGCCGCCAAGGTCGACGGCAAGCTGCGCGACTTCGTCGTCGACATCACGCTGCGCGCCGATCCGCTCACGTCGATCATGCTCTGCATGGTCACGTTCGTCGCCACGCTCGTCGTCATCTACGCGTCGGGCTACATGCATGGCGATCCCGGCTACTGGCGATTCTTCTCCTATGTCGGGCTCTTCGTCTTCTCGATGACCATGCTCGTCTCCGTCAGCAACTTCTTGCTGCTCTATGTGTTCTGGGAGTCGGTCGGCGTTTGCAGCTACTTGCTGATCGGATTTTGGTTTGAAAAGCCCGAGGCTGCGGCGGCCGGTAAAAAGGCGTTTCTAGTCAATCGGATCGGCGACTTCGGTTTCGCACTTGGCGTGTTCCTGATCTTCCTCACCTACGGCACGCTCAATTTCCACGACACGGAGGGAGTCGCCGGCGTCACGGGCGTTCTCAGTGCGACATCAGTGACGAACCCGAACTTCTACGTCGGCGGCAGCATCGGCACGGCGATCGCGCTGCTGTTGTTCGTTGGTGCTTGCGGCAAGAGCGCTCAGTTTCCTCTGCATGTGTGGCTCCCCGACGCGATGGAAGGCCCGACCCCGGTCAGCGCGCTCATCCACGCCGCAACGATGGTCACCGCCGGCGTCTATATGGTGACGCGCTGCACGCCGCTCTATGCCGTTTCGGAAACGGCGCAGGTGGTCGTTGCTTCGGTCGGCATGTTTACTGCCCTACTCGCCGGCCTTATCGCCCTCACGCAAAATGATCTCAAACGGGTGATGGCCTACTCGACCGTGAGCCAGCTCGGCTACATGTTCCTCGGGCTCGGCACAGGCAGCCTCGCGGGCATCACCGGCGGCATGTTCCACTTGTTCACGCATGCCTTCTTCAAGGCGCTATTGTTCCTCGGGGCCGGAAGCGTGATGCACGCGATGCATCATGTGATCGACATGCGCCGCTTCAGCGGCTTGCGGCATATCATGCCGTGGACGCATAAGACCTTTTGGTTCGGCTGCTTGGCGCTGTCGGGTGTGTTCCCGTTCGCCGGTTTCTTCAGCAAAGACATGATTATCGCCGCCGTGCATGATCGGGCACACGACCCGAACCTCGGCCATCACGGCTTGTACACGATCCTCTATTGGGCGGCGTTGTTCACGGCCTTTCTCACGGCGTTCTACACGTTCCGCGCGTTGTTTCTCACGTTCTTCGGCCCGCTCAAGACGCCGGCGGAAGCCCATCACCCGCATGAGTCGCCTCGGAGCATGACCGTTCCGCTGGTCGTTCTCGCGATCTGTGCCGTGTCGGTCGGTGCGTTGCTCGAGCACTCGTTCGCACATTTGCTGTGGCATACTCCTTCGCTCGCTTACGACAAGTTCGCTGCGGCAGCCGCGAAAGGGGTTGAGTTTCACTTCGATGTCGCCGCTCTGAGCACGGTCGCGGCGGCAGTCGGCATCGGCCTCGCCGCGTTCATGTATCTCGGCAAGCGCAGCGAAGCGGAACAAGTGGCCGAGTTCGCCAGCACCCGTCGCGGACTCTGGCTCTATCAACTCTCGCAACATAAGTTCTATTTCGACGAACTGTACCAAGTGTTCTTCGTTTGGCCGCTTCGCGGACTGGCTTGGGTCAGCTATGCGATCGATCGATTCGTCATCGATGGCTTGGTGAATCTCACCGGTCGCGTGCCGCAAGTCGCCGGGGCGCTGTTGCGTTCGCTACAGACCGGCATGGTTCAGTTCTACGCGTTGGCGATGGTGCTCGGGATGTTGGTGTTGTTCGGATCGTTGAGGTTTACGGCGTTGCTCAAGCCGTTGATGGAAACGAAGTTGTAAGTCTAGGTTGGGCGCGTCTACGTTAGGCCCTGTTACGAGTGCCGCTGCGGCACGACAAAGCGAAGGACGTTTTCGGTGAATCTGCTTGCCACGACTATCTTGATACCGCTCGTCGGAGTCGGCCTGATCTGGGCCTTATCCGACGGCAGCCGACATGTGGCTCGCTGGATCGCGCTGGCGACCTCGCTCGTTACGCTCTATTGGGCGGCGAAGTGCCTCTTCGCTACGCCTCTGCCCGCTTGCGACGTCCCTTGGTTTACTTCCGCCAACGTCGACATCCGTTTCAACCTGGGCCTCGACGGGCTGAGCTTGTGGATGTTCGGCCTCAGCGCGCTGCTTTCGGTTACGGCTGTGTTGGTGAGTTGGGAAGCGATAGAAGAGCGAGGGCCGCTCTTCTATTCGTTGCTGCTGATCTTAGAAACCGGCATGCTCGGCGTCTTCGCCGCGCGCGATGTCTTATTGTTCTACGTGTTTTTCGAGTTCACGCTGATCCCGCTCTTCTTCTTGATCGGCATCTGGGGAAGCGAACAGCGACGCTATGCGGCCGTGAAGTTCTTCTTGTTCACCTTGGCCGGAAGCATGCTGACGTTCCTCGGCATGTTGGCGATCGTCGCGTTGCACTACCAAAACAATCCGGCGGGCGGACTGACGTTCAGCATCCCGACAATCACACAAGGCCTAGCCGTGCATCCGCTCACGGCAGCGCAACAATTTTGGATCTTCCTAGCCCTGTTCGCAGGCTTCGCGATCAAGGTCCCGCTGTTCCCGTTGCATACCTGGCTGCCGCTCGCGCACGTGCAAGCTCCCACGGCCGGCTCCGTCTTGCTTGCCGGCATCTTATTGAAGATCGGCACCTACGGCTTCCTCCGCTTCAACATGGCGATGCTTCCCGACGCCACGGTCGCATGCATGCCGTGGGTCTTATGGCTCGCCGCCGGGGGGATTATCTACGGCGCACTCGTCGCGCTCGCGCAAGGCGACGTCAAACGCCTGATCGCTTATTCGTCCGTGAGCCATCTCGGCTACTGCATGCTCGGCCTCTTCGCCTTGAACCCGCTCGGCATGCAGGGAGGCGTGTTGCAAATGATTAACCACGGCATTTCCACCGGCGGCTTGTTCGCCGTGTTCGGCATGATCTACGAGCGTTACCATTCGCGCGAGATCAATAAGTTCGGCGGACTAGCGAAGCGAATTCCGATCCTTTCGCTCTTTATGTTGATCTTTACGTTCTCCAGCATCGGCTTGCCCGGCATGAACGGCTTCACCGGCGAGTTCATGATCTTGCTCGGCATTTTTCAGCGCGGCTATTTGAATCCTGCGCCTGGTTTGCAAGTGCAATGGATGACGATCTCCGTGCTCGCCGTGTTCGGTGTCGTCCTCGGGGCATGGTATATGCTTTGGCTCTACCAGCGCGTCTTCTTCGGGCCGCTTCGCGAGCCGGGCCATGAACCGGCACCGGCGGCAAGTGCGGCGCACGCTTCCCACGCACACGATGCGCATAGCCACGATGCCCACGGTCAGGGCGCCGCACACGGCCACGATGCACACGGCCATGCCGAAGATCACGGCGCGTCGTCGATCCGCGACATGAGTTGGCGCGAGTTCTGGGCCGTTGCCCCGCTCGTGGTCTTCGTCTTTTGGATCGGCCTCAAGCCGCAAACGTTTCTCGCTCCGATGCAGGCCGATATCGGTGCCGTAACGACGAAAGTCGAAATCGCGTTCGCCGCGCATCAGTGGCCGGTAGCCGATCATACTCAGGTTGCGACGCAGCCGATGGTAGAAAATCCCGCGGTCGATCACACTGCCGCTAATCAACGTAAAGCCGTGTCCGAAAAGTCGGCGTCGTCCGACAAGGTGGAGGATTTCGCTCGTGTCGAATGATACCGTTTCGATTCTAATTCCTGAGCTGATCCTCGTTCTCACGGCGACGTTAATCTACACGGCCGGCGCATTTCTGCCCGGCAAGAAGTTCTGGGGCGCGATCGCGCTGCTCGGCATCGTCGCAGCGGCGTTCGTATTGCGCGGCCAGTATCATCATTGGTTCCTCCCCACCGGCGCGCATGTGCCGATGTTGACGGCGCCGGTCGGCGGTCCGCTCGCGGTCGATCTCTTCGGCCAATACATCCGCTTCTTGGCGCTCTTGGTCGGCGGGATTTTCATTCTCACGGCATCGCGCCCGCAGAACGAGAAACTGGTGCCCGAGTACATCGGCACGGTCCTCATGTCGATTGCCGGGTTGATGTTGGTCGGCGGTGCAGGGGAGTTGACGCTTCTTTTCCTCGGTTTGGAACTGATTTCCATTCCGACCTACGTGTTGTTGTTCCTGGGTCGCAAAGATATCGCCGGCGCAGAGTCGGCAGCCAAGTATTTCTTCCTTAGTATTCTTTCGTCCGCCATCACTCTCTACGGCTTCAGCTTTCTCTACGGCGTCGGCGGATCGACGCGGCTCGACGACATCCAAGCGGCGCTCTCCGCCTCGCTTGCGAGCGTTCCCGGCGCAACGGCCTCGTCCTACGCACAACTCGCTCTGGTGCTCGTCATCGCAGGGCTTGGGTTTAAGATCGCCGCCGTGCCGTTTCATTTCTACGCGCCGGATGTTTACCAAGGCACTACGCACGCCAACGCCGGTTTGCTGGCCGTATTGCCGAAAATCGCCGGCATCGCCGCGCTGATTCGCATCGTCTCGATCGCGATGCCCGGTACGGAAGAGACGGGCATACGCGTCACGATGATTCTTGCCATCATCACGATGACGCTCGGGAATGTCGTCGCGCTTTGGCAAACCGATATTCGCCGAATGCTCGCCTACTCATCGATCGCGCACGCCGGCTATATGCTCGTCGGTCTCGCAGTCGATCTTGCCGCTCGTCGATCGGGCATCGACACGGTCGATGGCGTCGGTGCGGCTCTCTTCTACGTCGCGGTTTATTCACTCGCCACAGCCGGCACATTCGCCGGCCTCACCTACCTCAGCGGCCGCAAGAAGCAAATCGATACGCTGGAAGACCTAGCCGGTATCGGTCGGGCCTATCCGGCCACGGCTTTAGCGATCGCCGTGTTCATGTTCAGCCTTACCGGCCTGCCGCCGCTCGCCGGCTTCTGGGGTAAATTCGAACTGTTCTCCGGCGCGGTAAAGATCGGCTTAGCGGGAGATACCGCACCGAAACTTTCCGGTTGGTTTCTAGTGTTGTCGGTCGTCGGGGTGTTGAATGCCGCGGTTTCGGCTGCGTACTATCTGCGAATCATCGGCGTGATGTACTTTCGCGAGCCGACGACATCGACGAAGGCCGAAGGCGGCCTCGGCCCGAAGCTCGCCATGTTCGCTTGCGCGGCTCTAACGATCTTCATCGGCCTAAGCCCGGGCATGCTCTCGCAAGGCTCGAATGCCGCTGCCGAGTCGGCTCGTGTGTCCGGTGAGAGTGCCCCGGCTCCTTCGCAGCACGCTTCGCGCTGATTGGCGAGGAAGCCGGTTAGTCTCTTTGCATTTCGCAGCATACAATAGGCGCATGCCTCCACGCGGCGCACTCAAAGAGCTAGGGCGTCTGTTCGACGCGATGCCGGATCCGATCTACGTGATCGACGATCGACGTCGGATCGTGTATCTCAATGCTGCTTGCGCCGAATGGGCCAGCGCATCCGTCGAGGAACTGATCGGCCGCGAGTGCCGCTATCGTTCCGATGCCGAGCCCAACGTCGATCGACTTACCGCCATCGCCGACGCACTCTGTCCATCGCCCGAGGCAATGTTAGGGCGTTACACGATCACGGAAATCGTCCTACCCCAATCCGCCGGCGACGCGCCGAGCTCGCGGCTCGCGCACTTTCTTCCGTTGGGTTCCGCAACGTCCGGCATCGCGACCGTCGTCGCATGGTTTCCCTCTGCGGAAGCGGTCGCTGAAGAACAAGCGGAACGACTACGCAAGGAGTCGGAATCGCAACGGCTTCATGTGCTCACGGCAAAAGTTCGTCGCGACGCCGCCTTGCGCTACGCGTTGGGCAGGCTGCTCGGCGATAGTCCGGCGATGCGTCGTGTTCGCAGCCAGGTCGTCGTGGCAGCCGGCGTCGGAGCGTCGCTCTCGATCGTGGGTCCGGCAGGAAGCGGCCGCGCGCATGCGGCTCGCACCGTGCATTATCATCGCGCCGCATCGAACGATGCCGGTATGCCGCCGGCCGCATTGACTCCGTTGGCCGCAGAGAATTTAAGGCCGGGGTTGCTGCAAGAAACGATTTGTGGTCTCTCGCGCGAGGCGCAGACCTCGGGCCGAGCGAGCACTTTATTGCTTACCGACGTCGACCGCTTGCCGCTCGACTCGCAAGCGGAATTAACGGGCTACTTTCGACTCGGCGACTTACCGCTGCGGATTATTTCGACGTCTCAAACCGCCTTGGAATCCGTTGCACGCAACAATAACTTCCGAGCCGATCTGGCCGCGTATTTAAGTACGCTGACGATCGAGATTCAGCCCCTCGCGTCACGCCCGGAAGATATCGGCCTGCTCGCGCAATCGTTTTTGGAAGAGCTCAACCTGGAAGAACATCGGCAACTCGCCGGCTTCACTCCGGAAGCGCTCGATCGCTTGCTCCGTCATCCGTGGCCGGGCGAAGCTCGTGAACTGTGTGACCTCGTTGCACAAGCTTGTGCCGCCGCGGAAGGACCGTTGGTCGGCGTCGACGACTTGCCTCGTCGCTTGGCGCTTGCAGCAGACGCGGCACGCTTCGCTCCGCCGCAAGACGAAGCGATCGTGTTGGATGATTTTCTTGCGGACATCGAGAAACAACTCATCGAACGGGCCATGCATCGAGCCCGCGGTAACAAAACCTTGGCAGCCAAGCTGCTCGGCTTGCCGCGGCCTCGGTTGTACCGTCGCATGGTACAGCTCGGGCTGGAAGTCGGCCCGGTCGTCTTCGAAGAAATGAACGAGTCGAGCGAAGATTCTCCCCCGAAGAAATAGCTGCCGATTTCAACGCAGATGCGGCCGCGCTTGGCCGGTTGTCAACTCTCGGAGCGGCATCTAAACTATCTCGGCACGGACTTATCTCACGGATTAAAACTCACGGAGATGCGCAGTGCATCCGATTCCGCTGGTGATTTGCGAACGAACCGGCGACTGGGCCGAAGCGTTTCGCCGAGCCGCGGAAAGTTTCGGCGGGCATGCGACTTTGCGAACGATCGAAACTCGCTCGTCGGCAGAGTGCCGCCGGCGACTTTCCGAACGACGATCCACATCGGCCGGACTACCGCTCTTGATCGAGTTGTCGATCGGCGGGGGGAGCGAAGTCTGCGAATTGTTGGCTTGGCATGCGCGCCGCTTCGGAAACGCACCGAGGATGGTCGTTGCATCCCGGGGGTTTGTCGATTACGAAGTCGTGATGCGCGAGGCGGGAGCCACGCTCTTCGTCGCGAGTTCGCGTGATCTGCGATCGTGCGTCGCAGAGTACTTACGATTCCGCGACGATCCAGCACACGTACCGCTTGAAGATGAAAGAACGATCCCCGCACGGCTTCGCGATTCACTCCCCTGGGAACCGCGAAACGAAGCCGTTTGACTCCTCCCTTACATACATTTTTAGATTGCGATTTCGATTATGGGTGCCGCTCCTACCGCTGCCGAAGTGCTTGCGACCTTGTCGGGAATTCAAGATCCTGAGACGGGGCGCAATGCCGTACAACAAGGGCAGCTTCGCGACGTGTCGATCTCGCCGGAAAGCATCGGGGTTACCTTTGCGCTGACGACCCATTCGGCTCCGCTCCGTCGACCTGCGCGGGAAGAAGTCGAACTGGTTCTGCGCTCGAAGTATCCGAGCTATAAGGTCGAGGTTCGTGATGCCGTTCACGATCGAGCCCCCGTGGCGCTCGGCGAGATCGGCCTGACGGCGAAGACCGTGATTGCCGTCGGAAGCGGCAAGGGAGGGGTCGGCAAGAGCACGATGGCCGCGGGAATCGCCTTCGGATTGCATCGCGCGGGCTGCAAGGTCGGGCTACTCGATGCCGATGTTTACGGCCCCAGCGTGCCGCACCTGCTCGGCTTGAAAGGCCGGCCGGAGATCGTCGACAAAAAGATCCAAGCGCACGAGCTCGAAGGGATGAAAGTCATGTCGATCGGCTTCCTCGTCGAAGCGGGCGAACCGATCGTATGGCGCGGACCGATGCTGCACGGCGCCATCTCGCAGATGCTCCGTGACACGAACTGGGGCGCGCTCGACTATCTCATCATCGACATGCCGCCGGGCACGGGGGACATCGCCCTGACGCTTTCCCAAATCCTACCGCTGTCGGGCTCCGTGATCGTCTGCACGCCGCAAGATGTGGCTCTGATCGACGCCGTGAGAGCGATCGCGATGTTTCGCAAGGTCAACATCCCGGTCCTCGGCCTGGTCGAGAACATGAGCTACTTCTTGTGCCCTGATAACGGCAAGCGCTACGACATCTTCGGCAACGGCGGCGCGAAGCGCAAGGCCGAAGAACTCAACGTGCCGTTTCTCGGCGAGGTGCCGATCAACATTCAGATTCGGATCAACGGCGACGAAGGAAAGCTCGCGGGTAACTTCTCGAACGTCGATACCGAGCCGTTCTTTCAAGCGGTCGTCGAGAAGCTCGTGCGACAGTTGAGCAATGCCGTGAAGGTTGCGAAGCCGTTACCGTCGCTTTCGGTTCTGAAGTAGGCCGCGCCGGCTAAGCGCCTGTGTCGATACCGACGGCACCCGACGCTTGGACGAGTGCGAACTTGCGGATCCATTCGAGTTGTCGATTCTTTTCGGCGACTTCTTTGTCTGCGGCCATGAGATCGGAAGCCGAGACGCTCGGCTTCTGTGCCCGAAGCGCATCGCGCGCGGCGGTGCTTTGAGCCAGCTTTTTCTCCAGCATGCTCGTCAGATCGACAGGCTGATCGGAATCGATGCCGTCTTGCTCTAAATCCGCACGGACTTTGTTGAGATCACGGAGATCGATATCCGTGATTTCGCCGGCACCATGCAGTTCTTGCGCAAGATCACCCAACTCGCGAGGCGTAATCGCCGAAACGTCGTAGCGCGATAGGATCTCGTGAAACTCAGCGCCGCCGGTAGTGCCTCCCGTAGCCTTGGGCCGGTCCAAGGCGGCGATCGGCGAGCTGCTTCCTGAAGATGGATTCGACTGCCCGAGCGAGAGCGGATTGAGCAATTGCTTGGCGATACCGTTGATCTGCATCGGAGCACCGTCGCGTGAGGAAGTTGTATTCCTCACATGTAATGCAACGGACGTGCCGAATGTCGCCGTGCGGCGCGCAAGCAGCTACTTCTCGGGAAAGACGAACGTTTCGCGATCACAGTTCGACGAAAAGGCTTCTGCCGGCGGCAAAAGCAGCGCGTCCGACGAGCTAATTCGGCGCGTCTATTCCGCTTTGCGAAACTCGCTGCGGTACACCGGCAATTCGTTGCGCCGCGTACGTCGTTCGAAGTGTGTTCTATAATCGAGCTCATGCTCGGCAAGCTTTTCTTGAACGGGAAGGGGCCCGATCAGGGCCGTTTGTGCGATCAACTCCAGCGACGAGAGATAGTATTCCTCGACGTCGGTCCAGAAATGCAGCGAGCCGCCGGGAACCAGCACCCGTTGAACATCGACGAGAAACGCTTCGTTGACGACGCGCCTTTTCTTATGGCGGGCCTTCCACCATGGGTCGGGAAAGTAGACGTGGACGGCAGCGATGCCCGCGGTCGGCAAGAACTCCCGAAAGAGCCGCAAGCCGTCGCCTGAAATCATAGCGGCGTTCGCCGCGCCGGCCTTCACAAGCTGCGCTGCGCAATGCGCGGCGTATTTCTTCGCGACTTCCACGCCGAGAAAATTTCGTTCGGGTGCCGAAGTCGCCGCATGGCTAATGAATAATCCTTTGCCGCTTCCCATCTCGACTTCCCACGGGGCATCGCGCCCGAACAAAGCGGCACCGCTCAAAGGCGGCGTGAGTTGCTCAAGCGTATAAAGATGCTTCGAAAGATCGAGTTGCGGGTTCAGCTTTCGCAAGGCGCGACGAGCCATCGGATATCGACTCTCTTGTGGGATCTGGGAAAGCGATCGATAGGAGCTCGGCAAAAGCGCATCGGCGCAAGGAGCGAATTTACGGTTGCTGCTTCGAGGTCGCGGCAATGAGGTCGTCGGCCGGAAGGGCGATTCCCAAGATTTCGCCTTCGCCTACGAGGTTCTGATTCACAAAGGCTTGAAACCGGCTCGTCACTAACGAGCCTTTGCGAACCTTCGTCAATTGCGTAACGACCACCAGCCGCTGCCCGGGCTGCACGACTCCGCGGAATCGCACATCGTTCATCCCGCCGAAGCCTAAGGTCGCATTGCTGCCGAGCAAATTGTTGCGCTGCGAAAAGAAGCTACAGAGCTGCGCCGCAATCTCGCACATGATCACACCCGGCAAGAGCGGCATGCCCGGCATGTGGCCCCGAATCCAGAACTCGTCGGGTCCGAGATCCTTATAACCGACGGCGATCAGCTTGACTGGATCTTCGTGACAGACGCAGGTGAGCTGCTCCATCTCGAACCGCTGCCGATTGTATCGACGTATGGCTTCCAGATCGGCGACCACGCGATTGACGTCGAATTCCGAAAAATCAATGATCAGTTCTTTTGATTTCGCCATCTTAGAATTCTCCGACATCGCACGACCGCGGCGCGCCGCTATCGTGCATGCATCCGATCTGATTTCCGACGTAGCCGCCGTCGGCTCGTAGGCGACCGTGTGAAAACGGCCGAGGAAAGCGCATACCTTCGCAGCGAAAGCCGCCTACCGCTCAGGTCGTTCAGTCGAGCCGGCGGCAACTCCAACAATCGCGGAGACCTTACTTAGGTCTTCACGACACGGCGCTTCGCGCGACGGGCCTTAGCGTTGGCAGGGCGAGCGCCGTGGTTCGCTTTTTTCAACTTGTGGTGCGGTTTCGTCATGTCACATTCCCTTACTTTGCAGCTCTAAAAAATCGACAAGCACATAGGTTAGCATGGGTGCCGATTGTCGCAAAGGTGTCCGACCCCCGTTTTACCGCAGACCCACGAAAAAACCCGACGATTCGCCGCCAAAACAGGGGCGACGTCGGGTTTCGTCGGCTCAGCGAACGATCGTCGGATCGAGCTCCAAGGCTCGGCGACGATCGGCTTGAGCGTTCTCAAACGCCCCTCGTTCGGCGTAGAGCCGGCTCCGTTCGAAATAGGCCTCGGCCGATTGCGGGTTGAGCTTAATGGCGATGCTCAACTCGGCCACCGCTTCGCGTGCGTTGCCGAGTTCCGAGTGTGCTTTGGCGCGACAAAGCCGAATCTCGGAATCTTGCGGTGCCAGGGCCACCGCCGCATCGAAATCGGCGAGCGAGCTGTCGCGATTGCGCAACAAAGCGTAAGCCATTCCGCGACGGCAGAGCGTAGCGACATCCCCAGGGTTCTTCGCCAGAGCGGTGGTGAAGTCGGAGATCGCTTCATTGGTCATGCCGGACGCTAAGCGAACATAACCTCGTTCGCTCAGCGTTCCTTCGTCGGTGGCATTCACGCGAATCGCCTCGTCCAGGTCGGCGAGAGCCTCGGGAAGTTTTCCCGACTGCATATGGATGGCAGCCCGCAATCGGAAGGCCTCGACATGGCTTGGATTGAGCCGCAAACCTACGCCGAGGTCTTCCAACGCGGCAGACGAATCACCGAGCTCCAGCGACGTCTTCGCGCGCTCGTAGTATCGCAGACTATCGCCGGGATTAACCGATAGCTCCTCGGTGAGTCGCTTGAGGTCCGTTTCCAACGTGGCGCGATCGCGAGCGGGTGCGCTCGGCAACTTCGCCGGCTCGGCTTTCGGAGCCTCGGCCTGGTCGCTGACCATCGCGGCATCCGTCATATCCACAGGTGCCGCAGGAATGGCAACCGGCGGCATGATCTCAGGCAAAGTCGGTTTCTCCGCCACCGGCTCCGTCGTTACAACCGGCGTTACCTTAGGGGAATCCATCGCCCGATCATCGCTCACGATCGCCGTGGCCTTATCGTCACTAACGATTGCCGTAGCCTTGTCGTCGCTTGCAATCGCGGCTCCGAGCGTCGAGAGCTTGCCGAGGTTCGTCGGTTCGGCCGGCGTCGGACGAGGCTCGCTGAACATGCCTTGAAAAGCCGAACGATCCGACGGCGTGGCAGGAAGGTCGGCGGTTGCCGAGCCTGACGGCTGCGGAACCGCAGGAGCTTCCGTAGCCGGCGGAGTAGCTTCGGGGGCCGCGTTCGGCGACTCCGATAACTTCGGCGACTCCGGCAGCTCCGGTTTCGGCTGCTCCGGCTTCGACTGCACGATGGAATCATCTCCGGCGAATGCCGTTGCGCCAGATAAGACCGGCTCCGGGACGGCCGCTAGTTCGGCATTTCCCATCGCATACTTCGGACCGGTCTTTGCCAAACTTGGATCCAACGCCAGCGCCGCTTCGCGGTCGGCTTTCGCTTCCGACATTCTGTTGAGCATCGACAAGCAGTGGCCGCGCTCGATGAGCGCGTGGGCATGCTGATCATCAAGGCGAATGGCGACCGTATAGTCGTCGCAAGCTTCCGTAAACTGTTGCGTAACGTATCGCACATGGGCCCGACCGTAGTAGCCGTTCGACAGGCCGGGAGCGAGCTTCACCGCTTGATTGAAGTCGGCGAGCGCTTCCGCGGTTCGATCGCTTTCCATCAGCAAATGCCCACGGCGGCAGAAGACCAGAGGATCGGTCGGGTTCATTTCGATGGCTTGCCGATAGGCCGCGAGTGCGCCGTTCGCATTCCCTTCGTTTTCCAGTTTCAAGCCGCGACGGTATTCCGTTTCGGCAATCAACATCACATCGGGAGCAACGACTACGGGGGCCGGCTGAGGGGCGACATTAGCCGGCGATTCCGGTTCGTCACCGACGATCACGGTCGCTCCGCCGTCAGGCAACGACTTCCGTGCGTCTTCGATCGCAGAAGCGATCCGCTGCTCGCTCTGAGAATCCGAAATTCTCGAAGGAAGTACGAAGCCTTGAGCTTGCCGACGCTTGAAGATTTCACTCGCCGACAATTCGATCGGCGATTCCATTTCACGCGTGGCGATGCGATCCGTCGCTTGGCTCATCGGCAGCTCGGCGGAAGGAACTGCTCCCACCGATGCGGGAGTTTGCTCGACCTCGACGGGAGTCGTGTTGGTGAGTAGGGGCGAAGTCGAAACGACGGCTTTCGGCATCGCGGCGATTGCCGCAGGAACGAGCGTCGCGGTTTCCGTCGGCAGTGCCGCAGCGATCGGGGCCGTAGGCAACGGCGTGCTTTCGCTCGCAGCACCTTGAGGTGGTTCGGTCGGAGCGGCAGCGGGTGTTGCTGCGACTTGCGCCGGTGCTGCTACGCTCGGCTCAACGGCAGGGGATACCGGAGTCGCTGCGGAGGCTTCCGTCGGCAACTCCATCGGCACGATCGGCGGCAACGCGACGATTTGAGCAGGCATCAAAACGCCAGGCTCGACCACAGGGGGTGCCGGTGTGAAAACGGGAGCAGGTGCCACGGTCGGTATTTCCATCGGCACGATCGGCGGTAATCCCGCCGCGGGCGCCGGCACCGCGACGAGAGGTTCAACTACTGGAGGCGCTGAAGGAACGGCGGCAACAGGAGCTTCCGCCGGCTTTTCCATAGGAGCGATGGGGGGCAATTCCGCAACTTGCGCCGGCATCGCGACGACAGGCATGGCCGCAGGTGGAGTAGGCGTAACTGACGGAACTTCGGCCGGCAGTTCCATCGGAACGATCGGCGGCAACGTTGCAACCGGCGTTGAGGCTGGCTGTGGCGGAGTTGTTCCGAGCGGCGCGGCCGACGGAGGAAGCGGAATCAATGCCGCGTCGGCGGCCGGCGACTCCGCCGGAGTCTTCGCAACAATCGTTGGAGGATTCGCCGCAGGAGCCGCTATCGAAGCTTCTACGGGAGTTGCACCGGGAACTAATTTCGCCGGCTCGGTTGTCGGCATAACTTCCGCAGCCATCGGCTCCACGTTCGGGTTCGTAGCAACCTCGGTCGCTTGAGGTGCAACTACCGGCGAGGCGGCGATCGCTCCCGAAGCGATATTCGGTTGTTTGTCGGTAGGTTGCTTATCGGTCGTCGAAGCTTCCGGCGCATTCCCGGGAACGGCAGACGGGGTCAAGCTCTTCGTCGTGTTGGCATCGGCGGGAGTTCGGCCTGGAGTGCCGACGGAGTTGTTTAACGGCGGTGTTGTTAAGTCTGGAATTTTCCCCGTCGACGGCATCGGGGAACTTTCGGTGACGCTCGTGCGCCGGTCCTTCGGAATCCCGCTACTCATGCCCGAGCCTTGCGGCAACGTAGTGGAGCCGGACGGCGACACGGTGCCGTCCTTAAGCCGGGAAGAGGAAGGAGGGGCGACGTCGGCGAGGATCGGATGTTTTTCGAAGGGAATCAATCGACCTTGCATTCTTCGATCGGCAGTCGTGTTCGCCGGCGACTCCTGCATGAGGTCGGTTGTGATCGGCGTCCGTTGAGGCGAGGCTCCGCCGTTCAATGAAACGACATTGCCGCTGAGCGAGCCGGCGGTGCTCGCCGTCACGACTTGCGAAACCTCGAGCGTCGGATCAAGACGTTTCGCCATCGCGATGCTCGAAGCCGCGGCCCGATCGTCGCCGATCAACTTCAAGGCTTGGCCGCGTAGGAAATGGACCCGCGCATAAGAAGGATCGATGCGCAAAGCCATCTCGAGATCGGGCATCGCTTCCTTGAGCTTGCCCAGCGACAAATTTGCGAAGCCGCGATAAGCGAACGCCTCGGCATGCGTCGGTTGCAAACGAAGCGCGAAATTGAGATCGACCAGGGCGCTTTCATACTGACCCAGTTCCGCGTAAAGCTTGCCTCGGGCGACATACGCTTGCACGAACTGCGGATTCAGGCGAAGAGCGTCGTTGAAGGCATCGAGAGCTTTGTTGCGGTCGCCGTTGGCTAAGTGGTAACGCCCGATGTGAAACGAATCGAGAGCTGCAAGACCGGCGTAGGCAGGCCGCGGTGCGCCGGACATAAGTCCCAATAGGCCGAGTATCACACCGGTCCATAGGAATCGTTTTCTGGCTTTACCGGTCACGGCAAATCTCCCGCTAGCACGAACTCAAGACGAATGCGCAGCCGATCCCGTAAGAATCGGATTAATGCTTATCTTCGGTAGAAGCCCTCCAGTCGATTCAGTTTCTTCAAGGGAAGTCAGGGAAATTTTAGCGACTAGCACCCTTCGTCCGTGCGTAACGATCGTAGCAGCGACTGCCGGCTCGACTCTGCAAGCATCGAACATAGGACCACCGACTAACCCGGTTGACCGTCGCAGCTTCTCCCCTCGTTACCGACCAACGAATTTGCAACTTCCTCATAAACGGAATAATCGAAGTCATCGGTGCAGTCCGAAGAAAGAAATAAGACCGACTTCGTTCGGCTCGCGCAGAGCGTGTATGCCGGCGACGCCCAACGACCAGATGTTCGGATGGAGTACCTATGCTACGGACCGTCATCGGATTCACGATCGGACTCGTCTTACTGACGACCGGATGCGCTGATTTCCAAGAGCTCTCGATCGAGCAACGCAATCGCAATGCGGCTTATTGCGCATGGAAACGTGTTCGTTGGGAATATCAGCAGCAAGGCGTTCCGTATCGAATTCGCGAGCATGTCGGGCGAGGCTTTCAACAGGGCTACTATGACGTATCGATGGGCAGTAGCGGACAAATCCCGCTGTTTCCTCCGAACGACTATTGGGGCGTGAAGTATCAAAGCGCAGAAGGAAGCGCTTATATCGGAGCTTGGTTCCGAGGTTATCAAGACGGCGCAATCGCCGCGGAGAAGGATGGCTTAGCGTCGTTTAATCAAATTCCATCCTCGTGGGCTCCTCCTGCAACACCTAGCGATCCGACGGGCGCTCTCACGCGAGGCGAGTTCGACGGAGATGAAATAGTACCGGCCGTTCCTACGATACCTCCGACGAACGGCCCTCCGCTGACGGTGCCGATGCAACCGGGACCGAACGAGCTCCCGCCGCTGCTTCAACCGGAGATGCCGGCCACGCCGCCGTCGCTGCCGCTACCGGTGCTTCCGCTGCCGACCGCTCCTAGCCCAACCGTTCCGGGTCCGGTAGTACCGAACCCCACAACGCCAGCGCCGACGGGCACGCCTGGGACGATGAAGCTTCCGCCGCCGCCCGGTGCGACCACAACTCCTACATTGAACCCTGCTACTCCGGTTCCGTCAGGCACTCGACCAGCGACAACGCCGGCGATTCCGGCGCCGGTTCCGACACCCACGAAACCACGCGACCCTATCGGCGGAAGACAAACATTGTTCTTCCCCGAGGTCTCCGACGTGCCTTCCGCTCAGCTTTCTCTTTTCGGCAGACCTGTTGAACCGAGCGCTCCCGAGGCCGCACGCTAACGCGACATAAAACATCGAACCAATAGACGACAAACCTCGCGACAGCCGGACTTGTCTCGACGTTCCAAAACACATTGCGAGCGATTGCTCGCCGTAGGCAGATACATCATGCAGATAAAAATTGCTCTTGGGGGATGTCACCCAATGTCGCACACACGATCGAAGACCCACGCTTGGGCATTGCTGGCAGCATTCGCCGGTGTCGCACTGAGCGGCTGCTCGAGCGTGGCGTTGAAAGGCGTGCCGGCCAATCGCTTACCGCGCTGGATTCTCGGCGAAGAACGAGCGACTCGGCAGCCCATCAATTTGATACGCTTGCGACAAGACCCGCCCGCCGTTTACCAACTCGGGCCTCGCGACGTTCTCGGCATCTACATTCAAGGTGTGCTCGGAAGCGAAGAAGTTCCGCCGGAAGTCCATTTTCCGACAGACAGCAAGCTTCCTCCCGCGCTTGGTTATCCGATTCCGATTCGCGAAGACGGTACGCTCGCGCTTCCGCTCATCGAGCCGGTCAAGATCACCGGCATGACGTTGTCGCAAGCCGAAAAGGAAATTCGCGACACCTACATCCGAGAAGGGATCTTAGTGCCGGGACGTGATCGAATCTTAGTGACCTTGATGCGAAAGCGAACGTATCAAGTGGTCGTCGTTCGCGAAGACTTAGGGTCGCAACAGTCGGCAGGGCAGGGGATTCTCCTCGCAGGTCCGTCGAAGCGAGGCAATGCCTTCACCGTCGACATGAACGCCTATGAAAACGACGTCATGCACGCGCTCGCCGCGACCGGTGGTTTGCCGGGTCTCGATGCGAAAAACGAGATCCTCATTCTGCGCGGAACGTTTGCCGACGCTCAATCGCGAACCGGCCTCATTCAAGACATGGTGAACTGCGGCCCGTATAACGGCGCAAGCGACTTGGTTCGCAGAAACCCCAACATCATTCGTATCCCGTTGCGTGCCGAGCCGGGACGCGAACTCGCACGACTTACGGAAGACGATATCATCCTGAACACGGGCGACATCATCTTCATCGAGACGCGTGAACGAGAGGTCTACTACACCGGAGGCGTGCTGCCCGGCCGCGAAATACCGCTGCCTCGCGATTACGATCTCGATGTTCTTTCCGCGATTTCGGTCGCCGGCGGAACCGTCGCGTCGGGAGCCGGCCAAGGGAGCTTCGGTCGAGGCGGCGGCGTAGGGGGCGGCAACGGATCGAGCAGCGGTGTGCTCCCTCCGACGCAGATCATCGTCATCCGCAAGCTGCCGAACGGCTCGAACATTCCAATCAAGATCAACCTCAATCGGGCACTTACCGACCCGAGCCAACGGATTCTGATTCAACCGGGCGACTACGTGTTATTGCAATACACGCCGTTGGAAATCGCCATCAACCAAGTGGTCGGCAGCATCAGCTTCAGCTACTTCCTGAATCGACTCCAGTAATCGCAAGCGAGACCAAGAAGCTTAAGTTCGACTGCGGAACAGCGGGCTCCACGAATCGATGGCCGATTTGTTGAGACCGGATGCCACGGCGGCGTCGAAGTCGCGTCGAGCGCGTACCGTCTCGCCTTGCATGAGATAGCCCAAAGCTCGCAACAAATGGGCATCGGGGATACCGGCCTTCACTTTGAGGGCCGCCGACGAATCTTCAACGATGTCTTTGGGGCGTCGACGATGGAAATTCGCGACGGCACGATTGAGGAGGGCCGCGAGGTGATCGGGTTGAACCGCCACGACTCGGCTGAAGTCGTCCACGGCGAGTCCATAATCGCGCTGACGGGAATGGAGATTGCCGCGATGCAAGTACAACTCCGTTTCCGACGGAGCTAAGCTAATCGCAATATCGAGCGCTGCCGCAGCTCGCGCGACTTCCTCCAATTGCAATCGTGCGACCGCTTCGAAAAAGAACGGGCGGAAGTCACGCGGATCCGCCTTCTGCGCCGTTTCGAAATGCGACACGGCTGCCGGCATCTTTCCTTGATTCAAGGCTTCCAGTCCGGCGCGCAATTCTCGCTCGAACGGCGACACCTTGCCTTTTTGCGTGCCGAGGTCGGCGAAGGCAAAGCGTAGATCTCCATCACGCGGCGAAAGACCGACGGACGACGAAGCGAAGCTTTCCCAATCGGAGTCTTGCGGCAATCTCGCAACCGTCGCTCCTCCATCAGCCATGGCCGGAAGAGATTCGACGCGCATGGTCGATAGGCTCGGCTGAGAAACTTCTACGTTCGGCAATGTAATCGCCGATCCGCCGGTGATCTCCGGAAGCGGCTGCCCCTCTATATCCGATTTTACGATCCGGGGCTCTTGCCTTCCGCAACCGGCAAGCATCGCGAGGGCCCAAAAAATCGCACGGCCGTTTCGGGTTTTCGCCATACTGCGGCTCGCCGCCATACCAACGAGGTCCTTGCACGAAAGGCAGATGTATACGTCTAGTATAAGCTCTGCTTCGTCGTCGGCAAAAGAATAGCCGGCGAAGAGAAGCTTCTACGCGAGCACTCGCCGATCCCTGCTGATTTCTCCGAGCAGCAAGCCGGCAAAAAACAAAAAAACCGAGCCGAAGAAATCTTTGACAGATTCTTCGGCTCGGTTGAGATCGCTTCGGTTCGAATCAGCTTAACGAAGATCGTTGAGCGCTCGAACTTGAGATACTACATGCACGTTCTAGCGCGAATCACTAGAGGGGCTTCACGTTTTCGGCGCAAGGGCCTTTCGGTCCGCGACCTTCCGTGTACGTGACCTTTTGTCCTTCGCGGAGGTCGTCGAAATTGACGCCCTGTACGCTCGACGAATGGAAAAACAGGTCCTTTTCGCTTCCGGTCTTGATGAACCCGAAGCCTTTGTCCGTCAACTTCTTGATGCTACCTTCGGCCATTGCGTTTCTCTTCTCTTCGTGATTGCTGGTACGGATGCCACCAAACTACAGCGTAGCCGGAGACCATCCAAAGAATGCCGAAGTCTACCCCACTTCTATGCCTTCTTGCAACACCGCAATCGGGACAAATTTGAAAATCGACTCCGAAAACATGTCGAGACGGACCAAAAACACCCTGTTTCACGCACTAAAAGTAAGAAATGCGCCTGAAAGGTCTCACACACCGTAGGGCGATGCCGCTTAATGCTTGTAGATCTTATGTTGCGGACGGCCCGAAAGAATCTGCTCTTTGCCCCAGGTCGTCACGTCTTTGAATGCCTGACTCCGTATGAAATCCAAGAAGGCTTGCTCTTCCGACCATTCGCTGGTGATGAGGTAAGAAGCGTCGTCGACGACATCTTTCCAAAGCGTCGAGCTCGTATGATTCGGAGCGGCTCGTAAGGCCTCGAGCACGGCAGCGAATTTCTCTTCGAAGTCTTTTTGCTTACCCGGAATAACGTGATAGTTCATGCCGACGGTGATCATGAGCGGTCTCTCTGCTTGAATAGGGGACGTCGCGGTGCATTGCGGCGAATAAAAATGTAGCGATAAAAAAACGGGAGGGGCGACCGTAAGGGCACCCCTCCCGCAATGTCTTTTCTTAGGACTGGCTTTCGAGCGACTTAGAATCGCTTAGTAGCGACGTCCGCCGCCACCACCGCCGCCACCACCGTAGCCGCCGCGGCCACCGCCGCCGCCGCCACCGTAGCCGCCACGACCACCACCGCCGCCGCCGCCACCGCTCTCGCGAGGCTTGGCTTCGTTGACGGTCAAAGCACGACCGTCATGTTCCTTTTCGTTCAACGCATTGATGGCTTGTTGAGCCGCGTTGTCGTCCGCCATTTCGACGAATCCGAAGCCTTTGCTCCGACCCGTATCACGATCCTGGATGACCTGAGCGCTGTTCACAGTGCCGAACTCTGCGAACAAGGATTCCAACGCGTCGTTCGTGACGCTGTAACTCAAGTTACCGACGTATAGTCTCTTTCCCACCGTAACACTCCTAATGGCGACCCGTGCACTACTTTCGGGGTCGCGTCGAAAGGGACCAAAATGGCGGCCGACCAGGTGGAAGAACGAGAAAACGGGCGGTCTGGTCACCAAGGATCAGGCAGTGCGATTCGCGTCTACAAACCAACCGCGTGCATTTTACCATATTCCGCCATTAGGACTAGACATCTTTTTGGAAATCCGTAAGCAACGGCCCTCCGAGAGCCTCGGGTCGCAATAGCGAAGCCCCACTTCCAACTCTTCAAAAACCGAAGCCATCGAGGCCGCAGCGACGTAAATGGAAAGATGGGCGGCATATGCCACCGCCCAACACCAACACGATTCAGCCATCGACACGATGCTTTAAGCAGGCATTCGTTCTCTTGCGGCAGGATCTTGTCGATAGAATTCTCGCATCATTCCGTATAAGTCCTCTAGACGGCTTTTCATCACGGCCGGCCTTTCGAAAAACAGTTCGGTGGCGACGGCGAAAAACTCCGCGATGTTCGTCGCTCCATAACAATCCAGCGGCGTCGCTCGTCCTAGTTCGCAGTCGTCGACCAGTTGCCGATAACGGCGCCGAATCACTTCGGTCCAACGTCGATCTTGGTCGACCGATTCAAGCGGCGGCGTGCCGTCGACATCCCGTCCGTTGAGCATATCCAGTTGATGCGCGAACTCGTGCAACACGACATTGTGCCCGCGGCGTTCGCCTCGTCCTTCTTTGAGCACATCGCCCCAAGCTAAAATCACGGGCCCTCGATACCAAGCTTCGCCGAGTCGCGCGGAGTCGCCGACTTCGACGACCCCTCCGACTTTCGCCGTTTCACGTTCCGCAACATACGTGTCGGGATAAACGAGCACCGACAAGACATGATCGAAATACTGGCTCGGAAGGCCTAGCGTCAGAATCGCCACCTGCGCCGCAATGGTCACGCGAATCTCATCGGTCATCGTCAGGCCGTTGCACGCTTCCCAGTTTTTCTCGGCGACGAACACCTGCACGTAACCGTGAACTTGCGATCGCTCGTCTTCGGTAAGAGTGCCGTACAGGTGGACGTTCTTTTCGATCGCCTGCAGCCATTCGAGAGGGAACGGCCGCGTCAGTAATTTCTTGCGCCGATGCACTTTCAACCAATAGAACAACATGCGCGCCACTCGAATTCTTTTCTTGACGGCACCGCGAACGGCATTCGATCTTCGGTTCGACGAAGCAGACGCCGCGATTTATTCCGCGATACCGCTCTCTAAGAACGCCAATAAATCCGCGATTTCTTCCAGCGTTAGCGAATCGAGCAACCCTTCCGGCATCGGCGACGTCCCGAGCGAACGATATTCGGCGATCTCCTGTTTGTCGAGTTCGATCGTTTGGCTCGGGCGCAAGGGATCGGTATTCAGCTTGAGTTTCGCCGAACGAAAATCTCCCTCGGATACGACCCGGCCCGTATGCACGAGGCCGCTTTCGGTAATCACTTGTGCGTTGCGATAATTCTCCGCCACCGAAAGCGAAGGGGCGATGATCGATTCCAAGATGTCGCGCCGGCTAAATCGACGTGCGACGAACGTAAGGTCGGGCCCCACGGCCGGCCCTGCGAGTCCTGAACGATGACAACGGCTACACAAGGCGCCTCGAAACAAACTTGCGCCGCGCGCCGCATCTCCGGAGTGTCCTACGGAGCGATCTGCAGGGTCGGCATACACCACGGCCAAGTCAGCGACTTTCCATTTTTTTACCACCGGCCGCGTCGGCGGAAGCGGCTCTTCAACGTAGGTCGGCGCGTTCAAAACATCCGCTAATTGCCCTTTTTCGGCATCGCTGAGCGTTGCCGTCGCCTCTTTACGAATGAGTTCCACGAACATCGGCATCCCCTGACCACCGATGAATCGCGAAGCTTCTTGCAACGTCTTGAAGTAAAAACGTCGGGAGTCTCGCGTCCAACCATCACGTTGATTCCGCAGCGCGAGCAGCCCGGCAAGGCGATCTTCTTGAATCGAGCTCTTAAGCAACGCTTTCGCAACATACTCGACGACCTGAGTTGCGATGCTCGGCTCATGCATATCGCCAAGTAAGCGCGCCACCCTACGCCGCAACTCGACGTTACTACCGTAAGGGCTGACTCGCAGCGATTCAGTGGATACGGAGTTCTCTCCAGCGAGTAACTGCTTACCGATCTTTGCCCGATGCTGCGCGAAAGCATCAGGAGCGAGCAGCCGACATTGATCGAACAAGTGGACCACGATCAAAGCCGTACCGACGTCGGCCTTTGCTAAATCGACGCTCGTAAGATACTGAAGAATGTCCGGCGCTGCGTCTTTTCGACCGGCTCGTATCAACATCATGGCCGCATCTAGGCGAACATCGTGCAGTGCGGACGTTTCACTCTCGGGAGCCGTCACCAGTTGCCGCATCTGCGGCGACCAACTTTCGATCGCTCGCTGCTCGATCGCAATGCGGGCCGCATGCCGGATCATCGGGTCGGAGCTTGCAAGCTGCGGCAACGACTTTGCGATAGCCTGAGAATCCGCCGTGCCATGCAGCGCTTCCAAACTCCGCCGAAGCGTCCGTTGTTCGCTCGCAAAAGATTCCGATTGCCGACGATGCACTTCGCCGTCGGCAGCCGAGGCGTTTACCGTCGGTTCCGGTTTCGGACCCGTAAACGCAACGCGATACAATGCCGACTGCGTCTTACGCCCACCGGTGATGAGATACATCGCACCGTCGGGCCCCGCGGCAAGATCGGTAACGTTGAGAGGTTGCCCTTGCAGGAATAGCTCGAGCGCCGCGCGATAGCCGAAGCCATTGGGTGCCAAATGAACCGCGAGCACTCTCCCGTAAGACCAATCAAGCACGAACAACGCCTCACGATACGGCGACGGAAACGCCAACTTCTCGCCGAACATCGCCGAGGTCGGCGAACCCCGTCCGACATCGATCAGCGGCAAGCCATTGTCGGGACGATCCGGAACTTCGACGGGCCACAAGTCGCCGTTATCGCGATAGCCGTAATCGGCTCCTGAGACAAGTTGGACGATCCGCGTCGGACGGTACCACGGCGTCGCCATATCGGATTCGTTGTCGGCATCGTACGTGAACACATCGCCGTTGGGATGCACGGCCACGCCGTACGGGTTCCTTAATCCGGTGCAGATCAATTCCCAATGTTTCGCCTCTGCGTCGGTGCGAATCAGATGGCCTTCCCTGCGCGGAGGCTTGCCTTGGGCGATTAGTTGCCGCGATTCTCTGAGCGGAGACGTTCGATCGAGGATCGGCTCTCCCGGCGGGAAAACGCTATCTCCGTGCATCGAATAGATTCGGCCCTCCGGAGCCGACGCGAGATCGTTACGGCCGTGCCCCACCTTACCTTTGAACTCTCGCAGCTTCGTTAGATCCGAAAACTTTCCGTCGCCGGTCGGCCTTGCGCTGAACATCGCTTGCGAATTGTTGGCATTGAGATAAAGCCGATCATAGGCGTAAAGCAAACCACGACATTCGTCGACCGGAAGTTTGACGTGCTCGACATGCGTCACCGACTTTCGAGCTTCGTCGAGCGTCAATTGGAGCAAGCCGCGATCTTCACGCGAAACCGTCAGCCGGCCCTGAGGCTCGAAGGCCATGCTGATCCAAGAACCTTCGTCGGGCAGGGCGGTTCGGAGGAGCGTGAGCTCGAATCCGGGCGCCGTCCAAAATCGAGGCGAGCGCTCTTTCTTCGTCGACGATAACGTCTGCTTCCACTGCTCGTAGTTTTCGAACGGCGAAATGATCGCGGGCCTGCGATCGATTCCCCACAATTCCGGCCGGACCTGCCCAAGCGATTTCGCCGGACGACTTTCGGCGGCTGCCTCATCGACCTCCGATCGCAACGCATTCCACGTCGCATCGGATACGATCCCGGATCGCTCGCCGTTTTTCGTGAGGACCGTGAGAGAAAGTGCCACGGCCGGAGGCCCTTCGGCCGGGATCGCCGTGACCACCAGTTCGTTCTTGCCGCGCTGCATCCAACGGGTAACATCGAACTCCTGCGTCGGGCAATACGGCTCCAGCGTCAACGCCGTCCGACCGTTGATCACGACCGAAGCTCGACAGCCGTCAGCGGCAAGCTTCAGCCCCGCCGCTTGAATCGCGTCGACGAGTTCTATATTTTTCGTGAACCTACCGGTGGGACCTACAGCGCTGTCGTTCCAAATCCACTCTGGATTCGCAGAGGAGCTCTCGGCGGCGACGACATTCGCGCCGTAGAGGATCGTCGCGAAGAAAAGCAGGGACATCCGAATGAAACGCGCAACATCACCGAAGATTCTCGGCATTACCGACTCTCCGCGCTGAGACCCACGCTAGTTTCGAAACATCGCCCAGCATAACACGACGCGACGAGGTTATCACACCCTTGAAACGCGTCGGCTCTGCGTCTACCGGCCGCGATTCATGGCGCGCTACTTAACTTGGCGCGAATCATTGCTTCTTTCCGGGCGACTAGTCGGGTCCGGAGTTAGAGCATTTTTCCCGAGGTCGTAGCGTAGCCGGAGTTGCGGAAGTAGTTGCGGCATTCGGTCGGAGCGAAGCGGTCGAGAAGTTTGCCGAGGAGCGACCAGAGACCGTCGACGGTGCGCTCTTTCGCGCTGCGGACGAGCCATTTGAGCTTGGCGAACGCTTGCCGCGCACCGACCGCTTCGATCGCCGCGCGGACGCCTGCGACTTTGTGGACCGAGAGGTTGTCCATCACGACGACATCGCCGGCGTGTAACGTCGGCGCGAGTTGCTGCTTGACGTAAGCCAAGAACGTCGGACCGTCGAGCGCGCCATCCACGACCATCGGCGCCGTGAGGCCGCTCGAGCGGAGCGCGGCGACGAACGTCGTCGACTTCCAATGTCCGTGCGGCGTCTTGTCGACCAAGCGTTCGCTCCGCGGCGCTCGGCCGCGCAAACGCGTCATGTTCGTCGCGGTCGAGGTCTCGTCGAGGAACACGTACCGCTCGACGGCGAGGCTCGTCATTTCGGCTTGCCACCGCGCACGTTCTTCGCGGACGTCGGGCCGGTCTTGCTCCGCGGCATGGACGACTTTTTTTTGAACGACAGCCGGAGGTCGTCGAGCGCGCGCCAGAGTGTCGTTACGCTGACGGCGACCGGCAACTCGGTCCGAAGTTCTTCCAGCGTCGCATCGGGTTGCTTGCGAACCAACGACCGCAGGAGTTCGGAGTGCTCCGCCAAGACCTTCTTCGCCGACTTCGGCCGCGACGAGCGGGGCGTCGTCTCGCCCGTCTCCCGACGCCGCTGCTTCAGGCGTCGAAGCCACGATTCACTGACGCGACACTTCGTCGCCGCCACCCGCGTCGACATTCCGCCGTCGCAATCTTCCAAGATCCGCGAACGCAGATCCCGAGAATAAGCATCCATGACAAGTCCTCCCGTGACTCGCCCCGTCTTACCTCATTCGCCGCAATCGCGCTAGACCCTCCGGAAAAATGCTCTAGCCGCCGTACTGGAAATGGGAATGCCACATCCGCAGCGCCAACACTTGCACGTAATTCAAGGAATGGAGAGCATCGTCGTGTTGGTGTTCAGGACAAACGTAACGGACCGTTCGCAGGTAGGGATCGAACTCGGCCGTTTCGCAGGTGAATTGTTGGAGAAATTTTCCACAGTCGCCCACTTTCGGAAAAAGCGTCATCCGCTTCTTGATCCGCGTGAATAAACCGCCGATCGTGCCGCTGCGATCGACGATCCATTTATATAGCACCCCATCTTGCTTCGGTTCTTGTTCGGTCGAGGAATACAGGATCGCGTAAATGGGAATTCGCGACTCGACTTTAGAGAAGAGCACGCGGTTGTAAACGCCGCCGTTCCCGCCGCCGTCGGCCGCGATGAACCGTACACGAAATTCGCGGCAGAGTTTGGCGACGGCGTCGGACACGACCTCCGAATCCTCTTGGGCGCGCAATTGCTCGAAGCGCACGACGACGAAGTTCTTATCTTCCCGGATATAACCGATCGTCACGACGGTCGCGGAATGGACGCCTCCGCTCCAATCGATGCCGGCCAGCAAGCGGTCGCGATATTCGCGCGGGACATCCGCGAGTTTCGTCGCCATCGCTTGCTTCGTGCAGCAGGCCTCGATCTCTTCGCGCGTGATGAGATGATCGCCGAGCTGCGTCGGCAGACCGAGACATTCGTTCTTGAAGCGGGCCGCATCGTAGGTCGCCTGCCGCAATAGAATGTCATCGAACTTCAGCCACGGGACCATCAGGTGATTGATCCAAAATCCCTCACCCCAGCGTGATGCGGGATTTCGGGCCACCCAGCGTCCGTCGCGGGCCTGGATCGGTCCCCGGCAGTTGGGACAAACGAGTCCCGCAGGACCGATCAATTTATCGTCCGGAATGAAACTTAACTTGCAGGTATGGCAGGGAATGTGCCATTCGTTGCCGGTCGATTGCTGAAAAATCGACTCCACATGGTTGTCTTCCCCCTTAGGGGTCGCCGTAAGGATGACGCGCGGCCGAGTGGAGTGCGATAAGGTCTCCTGGAGAACAGGCAGCGTTTGGTCGGCGATATCCTGGAACTCGTCGATGAACAACAGGTCCGCGCTTAATCCCCGGACGGGGTCGGCTGAATGGAACGCGGCGCGAATATACACCTCGGATCCGTTTCGAAAGCGCATGTGCTTGACCTGCGGGCGACGCCCTCGATTCCCTAATAAGAGGCGACTGACGACGGGACTTCCCTCGATCGCCGGAATGAGTCGCGACTTACTGAAGACGGCGGCCTGCTCCTGGCGGGGACAAACGAAAATCATGCTCGTTCCCGGGTTCGCAATCGCTTCGTAAATGATCCGATTACAAAGTAGCGTTGATTTTTCGACCTGTCGGCTACACCGCAGGATGAGATGGCGGTCGATCGCCCCATAGACGCTCTTCAAGTACTCCCGGCCGGCGAACGAGATCGGCTGATTCCGCAAACGAATAAAATTTTTGCAGAACTTAAGAAGTCCCATGGGAATTCCCCATGGCGCGCGCCACGATCGCAGCGAGTTGTTCTTCCGAAAGAAATGCCGCCAAGTCATTCGCCATTTCGGGATGTCGTGCGACCATTTCGACCAGGGCTTCATCGGCGGTCCCTGAATGGCGCTCGGTCCCGCTTCGCTGACGGTAGTGCTGCAGGAGCGCTGTATAGCTGGCGTGCATCGTTCGCGCCTGTCCGATGGACACCCTGCCGAGCAAGACGAGTGGCGGTATGCCGCTCAAAGCGGCTAGACATTCCTCCTCGCTCAAGATTCGCGGCACGTGCGGACGACGCGCGTCGCGGCGGTAGTTTTCGGATCCATGATCGCCCGGCGGATCGCTCCGATGCGATTGTTGCCGGCGCGACTCCTGTTGACGGTCGGTTTGCGGCTGCGCGGCCTCGGCAGCGTTCCGGTCGGTGCCGCCGTGGTTCTCGGACCGCTCGTTCGCGGCCTGGTCGTCCGGACTTGGTAAAAGGGGAAATGTCATCGCACAGTCCTTTGCGCTGGTCGATCGCCGGAAGGGAATGTCGACCGCTTCACGCAGTGGTCACTTCCCTCGGCGAATTCGGAACTTCGTGTCGGTAAACTCGGCTTCGTTTTGATTTAGGAAAGAGTCCAGGTTGGGGTTAGTCGTTCTCCGGCGGCCGCCGGATCTGCGTTGCGGAGGACGCTTGGCTCAGTCGATCGCTTTGATCGGCGAAGTATCGGTCCAGTCCCGCCAATTGAGAACTGCCGTCCTCGGCGGCGAGCGAGAGGCGGATCTTCTCAATCATCGAGCGCACGGTCGCGACACGGAGTATGCCGATCCTCGTGGCCAACTGCGCGGCGTGGAGGGCGGGGCACCACAATAAATGGCGGATGGCGTCGAACCAGAGCCGCAGCGGCAGCGGGGAGTCAGACATGATGGTCGTCGCCCGTATGCCGCTCTGCCGTTTGCAAATCCGGCATTCCCAGCACTTGTGACGCGAAAAGATCCGGCCTTGTTTCGCCCGGCAATGCGGGCAACGTACCGCCCCTCGCAGCCAACGATCCGCGAGATACCGCTCGCACGCCGCCTCGTCGGCGAACCCGAGCGGCGGCATCGCAAGTCCGCGTTGTGCACGGCGCGCGTTTTGAAGAGATTCCAACCGTTCCAACGTTTTCAGGAAGGCGCGTGAGCGATGCAGACTGTGTCGTTCGCAACGATCCGCCGCCGCCACGGTCAACGCCGCCGCTAAACCGGCATCCTCCGCCGCAACATCGGCCGCCTGTGGCATTCCCGGCAACCAAGCGGGGAGCAGCAGCGCCGTCTGGCGCGCGACCGCAGCGACCCCCTGGTCCCATTTCTCGCTGGCGGCGGCATGGCGGGCGAGTTCATGGACGAGCAGCGTCTCGGTCGCGCCGGAGGGCTGGTACTCCTCGATAAGGCGACGCCGCAACTGTTCTTGAAACGTCCGTTCCAGCACGGGTGGAAGAGCTCGCTCCTCGGCGCTGGACTCACGCAGATCGTCCACCTGCTCCGCTGCGGCACCCTCCGGCGTCGACGCTCCGCAAGCGATCGGACCAGCGCGATTCCGTTCTCCTTCCCACGCCTGATTTTGCCTGGTTGCGCAGGAGGAAAATTCCGTTGTGCTCCGCCCCGCGATGAAGGATGATTCGGAGATTGCGCGATCTGCCGATGCTTGGCGATCGGCATCCCGCTTCGGTCGACCATCCGTCATCGGTGTCGTCGCGCTTTGGCCATCCATGGCGGATCTCCGCAAAGTCCAGAAAAATTTCACACGCGAGAACGTTCCCTATTAGAATATCCTTATAGGGTATCTCGGTCAAGAACCATAAAACTGAAATATGACGCAAGAACCACATAAAGCCACCCCTTTCGAAGGTGTTGAGAGCGATCTGGCGGATCTCCCCCGTAAGCGGCTGGAAAAGCTGCTGGAAGCCATGGAAGAGCGGGGCATTTCGCAAGCCGACGTCGCAAAACGGGTAGCGGTTCCCGCGCCCTATCTCTCTGACGTGAAGATCGGGCGGCGTCCGCTGTCGGAGTTATTTGCGCGGCGGTTCTTTGAGGAATTCGGCGTCGACCACCAGTGGCTTTTAGGCCAACAAGGCTCGATGGAGGTCCCGCCGTTCGGTAGCTCCTCGCTCGGCGACGGGCGACGCGTCTGGCTGCCGGCCTTCGCACATCCGATTTCGGGGGATCCCACAGGCTGGAGCAACTGGGATGGGACGTGCGTGGAGCTCGCCGGGATGGCCGCGATACGCGTCCTGTTCGCCGAGCGACCGTACATCCTCCGATTCGGCGTCGACGATCGACGGGGGCGACTCCGGCGCGGCGACTTGGTGCTCATTTCGCAGGCGATCGACGCCTCGGCCGAGATCCAGGTTGTGAAAGCAGCGAGGAAGATGTTCTTAGCGCGCCGTGCACCGGATGGGACCTGGGAGCGCTTGAGCACCGACGGAACGATCGACGTCGAACCGGTCGTGATAGGACACTGCGTCGGCGTCATATGGAGCGCGTTGTAACAGGGAAAGCTTCGGCCTCAACGGCCCGAACGAGGCTCGGCAGGCGCCGCGTCCTTCGATATTGCCGACGATCGGCTCACGGCGACGTACCGAGCTGCAGTTCACGCCCTATGGGAGCGTACCGCGTTCCCGATGATTCGGCGAATTCCTTTCGCATGTGCACTTGCGCGCTGTGCGAGCGACGTCGACCGCATCGCCGGCAACGATCGGAGTAGTGACGACGAAAATCGACTTTTCATGGACTCGGCGATCCGCCTTCAACCTGAAATCCTGCCGTCGGTGCTATGCACTTGAGGTCGATAAAAGCAAAATCGCCGAAGGGCACCTTGCCGTCCGCGATTTTAGCTTCGCGACATGACGAGTCTCGGGGCGATAGGCCGCCGGCAGTACGGCGATCCTCCGAACTAGGGAGGTCTCGGTGGAGTTTCCTTTCAGCGGCCGAGCGCAGCGGTCGGGTACGTAGGGGAATTGCTTTTTTCGGTAACTTGATTTCTCACCATCGAACTTAAAAAACCGCTTTTTCGAGGCATATAAGGAGACCATGACTTAGCCGTCGCATTCCCCGTATCTCCTTGTTATTTCGTCAACGGCTCACGAGATCGACTAGGTCTCGCGTCGTCACCGGGAAGACGCAGGTTCGATCCGGTCACCGTGGGCTCCCTTGGCATTCGGCATGGAGCCCTGGCACTATTGCCGGCATCTTCGCGCATTCAACCGCCGGGGATGGTCTTGTGATAAGGCTTCAACACCCGGGTCATCCGCTCGGCGGCGGCACGACGACCGACCGATCGGTTTTGGGAGGCTCCGACGACGAAGCTTCCGATGGCTACGAAAGGTTCCTAAAAAACATATGCGAGCCGGAAATCGTACGGTTCATAAAGTACCTAGCCGGGGCGGTGGAGAGCGCCGAATTCTCATGCCTGCATCTTGATCGTCCCTGGAAACTCTAACAAGGAGAGACCAAGTTTATGTCCCACATCGTTCAGATTCAGACCGAGGTGCGCGATCCGGTCGCCCTGACGACGGCCTGTGCTCGACTCGGACTACCTACGCCGATCCATCGGACCGTCATACTCTACCAAGCCGAAGCGACGGGCTTAGCAGTGGAGTTGCCGCGTTGGCGATACCCAGTCGTGTGTCAGACGGAGACCGGTCAACTTCGCTACGACAACTTCGGAGGTCGTTGGGGAGATCGGACCCAACTCGATCGGCTGCTTCAGATTTACGCGGTGGAAAAAGCTAAATCGGCGGCGCGGAAGCAGGGCTTCGGCGTGAGCGAGCGGACGCTCGAGGACGGGAGTATTTTAATTCGGGTTCAGGCCGCTTGAGCTTGCGCGTCCGCTGCGTTCGATCTTCGCATGCGATTTTTATAAGCCTTGCGAAGCTGAGGCGATTCGTTCTCGGCGCTCGGCTTCGGCCTGGACGACGATCCCATGACCGTCTTTCACCTTTCGCCTGCGGTCGAAATGAAATGCGTGAGTCCGAATACCGTAAGGTTAAGGAAGACGGCACACAACGTCATGTCGATTTAAGCACCATGAACGTCGATGCGGAAGCGGCCCCGCAGCGAAGGCCGGTTGCCGACGCGTCCATGAAATCCTCAGAACGTAGTCGCGGCTTGAATTAGTTCGCTTTCACGGCAAGCACCTCCTTCATCTTTCGGAGAACGACATGCAAGACCGCATAACGGGTAACGCTGTATTTAAGATCGTGGAAGTGGTCGTATCGCCAACGGGAGAGATCGTCATTCGGACCAAAGGATTCGTCGGTACGGCCTGCCGAGACGGGAGCCGGTTTCTCGAAGAAGCTCTCGGACGATGTCAGAACGAGCGGCTTACCACCGAATCGCACCAAGCTCTTCCCGTAGACGGACTATGGGTGAATCGCTGACGAACGGTGCGTTAGCGAAAATCGTCGATCTCTTTTCGACTATCCGTATGAACGCGCCATTTCATCGTCATCAGGCGGCACTCGCTCAGCCGAGCTTTACACGCGGCAGCGTGACGGATTCCTACGCGTGAAGTGATTCCGCGGCAAAAAATCCCGGCCGCCGGCACCGCGCAGTCGACGCCCCCTTGCTCACGAACCGTACTCCAGCCCCATTCTGCGAATCCGTCCTCCGCGGTAATGCGGCACGGGGGCGACGTTAAATCCATCAGCACGCAAGCGGATTGTCGAACGTCGATTCTTTTTATCACGCGGCAAGCGGCGACGCGGGATCGACGACGCCGGGTTTTCGTCACGGTAGTTGAAGTCCATTGTTTTGTGCCGTATCGACTGCGGCCCAAACGATGCAATCTGTTGTTCAAAAAGAGAGAGCCGTTTTGGAGCTGCTAGGTAGGCTACCACGCGCGACGGCTCGTGCTCATCGGCCTGAACGCCCATCACCAAGGGGACCCAATCCCGCTGTCGAGCGTTCGCTCGTGAGCGTCCGACCTTGCGCTCCCCGTAGGGTTCGCGGTCCAATCGCCAAAGCCACGCGACCATTCACAAGGCTTAGTATGCAGGGACCCACCACCCGAAATATCGGCCGAAGAAGTCGTCGCGCCGGAGACGGCGACTTACATAAGCACCTTTTTCCCATCCGTCCTCGGCGTCCGGTTGCCGACACACCTCGGGAGCATTCCATGTCTTTGGCTCAGAGCTTGTCCGAATACATCCGTGCCTGTTTTACCGGGGTCTGGGTCGAAAGTCATGAACAGCAAGATGCACTTACCGAAATCGCCGGCCTCTGTCGCCGCGAACGGTGGCGACTCGCAACCTGGGACATCGATCGCGGACTCGACGTCGGCGATGACGGATCGTCGATCTCTGCCGGACAGGATCCGCTCGCGGCCGTTCAAGCACTGAACCGGATGGCGTCGGCCGACGGCACCGCGATCTTGGTACTGCAGAACTTCCATCGGTTCATGCAATCCGCCGAGATCGTGCAAGCACTTTTGCGACAGATCATTAACGGCAAGCAGCATCGGACCTTCGTCGTGGTCCTAGCTCCGCTGGTCCAGATACCGCTCGAACTCGAAAAGTTGTTCGTCGTCGTGTCGCATGAGCTTCCCGGCCGCGAGCAGTTGTTAGAGATCGCCCGCGGGATCGCGACGGAAGCCGGTGAGTTACCGGAAGGTGCCGCACTCGACACCATGCTCGATTCGGCGGCGGGACTCACGCGTTACGAAGCGGAAGGGGCGTTCAGCCTAGCACTGGTTCGATGCGGTCGTATTCAAGCGGATGCGATCTGGGATTTGAAGGCCGGCATGCTGAAGAAGAGCGGCTTAATGTCGCTGCATCGCAACAGCGACGACTTTGAGAGTTTGGGCGGCCTCTCTGCGCTCAAAGCCTTCTGCAAACGCGCGCTGCTGCAGCCGGGACGAGGTCATCCACTCAAGCGTCCCCGGGGCGTGCTCTTGCTCTCACCGCCGGGATGTGGCAAGTCGCAGTTCTGCAAAGCACTCGGCAAGGAAACCGGGCGGCCGGTGTTGATCCTCGACGTCGGGACGCTGATGGGCTCGCTCGTCGGTCAAACGGAAGAGCGGACGCGGCAGGCACTGCGAATCATCGAGGCCATGGCCCCGTGCGTGCTGATGGTCGACGAGGTCGAGAAGGCGTTCGCCGGGCTCGGTACGTCAGGCTCCGCCGATAGCGGCGTCTCGGCGCGGATGTTCGGTGCGTTCCTCAGCTGGCTCAACGACCACGAGTCCGACGTCTTCACGGTTTGTACGGCCAACGACGTTTCGAAACTTCCGCCCGAATTCTCACGCGCCGGTCGCTTCGACGGCGTCTTCTTTCTCGATCTGCCGGAGCGTGCCGAGAAGGACGCCATCTGGCGGATGTACCTGGCGCAGTACCAACTCGATCGCGATCAACGCTTGCCGGACGACGCGCAGTGGACCGGGGCCGAGATCAAAAGCTGCTGTCGATTGGCGGCGCTCTTGGATCTGCCGCTCGTGCAAGCGGCCGAGAACGTCGTCCCGGTCGCCGTCACGGCGGCCGAAGCGGTCGAGCGGTTGCGCTCTTGGGCCGGCGGGCGATGTCTCAGCGCCGATCACGCCGGGATCTACCGCCGCGAAGCGTCGGCAACAACGTCGCGCCGTCGCGTCACGCGGGATTCCTCGCAGAACTAGCTTTGATCAGAAGTGGAAAAGCAACGGCGACGCTTTGCCGAAATGGCTTGCGTCGCCGTTGCCGATTTATCGAATGAATTCGTTCCGAACTTACGCGGCCTTGCGCAATCGCGGCGGCCTGCTAATGCGATTTTCGCGGAACACGTTCTTCGCCGCCGGGGTGGGAATCTCCGGCATGAAGTACTTCGCCAGAATTTGGAACGGCGCCTGGAGCCAGCCGCCGACTTTGACGTAGATGATCCGCCCCCGCGGCTTGCTGCCGATGCGGAGCTTGAATTCGTCGACCGTCGTGCCGAGGCTGATGTGCCGGAGGCCGCGCGACTGGGCTGATTCGATTTCGTGAAAGTAGAGATTGCGGTAGATGCCGTACTGCCGGCTCAGCGGTTCGTCGACCGCCACCGTCAGCAGTTGGTACGTCTCTCCGGTGTCGTAGCTGATGAAGAACCCCGCCGGTTGATCGTCGACGTAAACCAACAGCACTTGCAGCCGGTCGCGGAGGCGAGCGATGAATTCGTTAAAGTAGTGCCGCGGCAACGTAATGAGCTGCAGGACGACGCGTTCCAGTAACCGCAGGTAGAAAGCATAGAACTCCGGCGTGATCGGGTCTGCTTGCTTCGCCGCGTCGTCCAAGACCTCGATGCGGACGCGACTGCGGTCGAGCAAACGCATGTCGTGCTGGATGTCGGTGCGGTAACAAGAACGCATCGCCAGCAGATAGTCGTCGAATGTTCGTTGCGGAATGTCGAGAAAGTGCGATGGCAGCGAACACCCCCGACTAAAGCCGTGGCTTTGTAGTTCGTCCATCCAAGCGGCATCGTCGGAAAAAAAGTCGCCTAAGATGGTGAGCGACGCGTGGTGACGACGCGCAAACTCTGCGGCGGCTTGCGAGAATAATCGCAGGGCCTCGGCGCGATCGGCGCCGGCCCGAAAGCAGAGCTTCTCTTGCTCGACGGCGGTGGGCATGCCCGACATGGCTGTTTTGAATCGCAGGAAATTCGGCCAGAGTCGTCGCACCCAACCGACGGCGCGGCGCACGCCGGGCGCGGCTTCCATGACGGTATCAAGAAGGCACGTGTTCAGGCACATGCCGGCCGCCGGTCGTCCGGCATCGTCGTACACCACGACGACGGCGGTTTGCGTCAACTCGCCTAACGTCTCTTCCACCAATTGAATGAACTTCGGCTCGGTGAACGGTTCGCGGTGGGTTCCTCGTACCGTTCGCCAGTCGGCGGCAGGCACGTCGCGAATGGAATCGTAAATGCGAAACGAATAAGGCATCGAACGGCAGCTCCTTCCGAGACAATCCGGCACGTGCCGATCACACGTTTCCATCGTTTTCGTCATTTTGCGGCCCTCGGCTGTTGTGACTTTTCCTGCCGGCCATATCTATCTCGGCATCGATCTCTGCGAAACGCCTGGGTGATGTCAGTAACGTCGCTGCCGGCTCGCTTCGATCCGATAGCGGGGCTTGTCCCCGAGCGTGCGCCCCCCTCCCACGTCTAGCGAGGAATGAAGTTTCATCGTTTCCTCCGCGCTGAATTCGACTCCATCGTTTCGACGACCGGATTAAAGATCGAAACGGCTGGCTTGCGCTCTTGAACACGAGCACCGCGCAGCCTTTCCCCCTGGGCCAATTCGCCGGAGGTCGTCATCGGCTGAGTCATGTAGGTCCCCTTCTCGCATTCATGTTTCGTGAGTTTCATTCGTTCGTTTCAGCGAACGCGACAACCTTTACCGATTGGAGTCCGTATGTCTACCGTTCTGGGTTCCCCTCCCGCCGTGAATGTCGCCGGTGCCGCTCGGCGTCTCCGGACCACGATGGCCGCCGTTCGCCTCAGCTTCGTGTGGTTCGGTACCCGCAAGTCCCTTTCGCCGCAACAGAAGGAAGAGGCCGCCGATTCGTTCGGGGCCGAAGGCTCGTATCTCTCGGCCGCCAAGAAACTGCTCGACGTCAAACATCCGGCGTTCAAGTTCGTGACGACCGTCCGCGGCCGGGCCTTGTCGCTCTGGAAGGGCATGAGCTTGCCCTATCCAGAGCCGGGCATTCGATTGATCCGCCAAGACGACGTGCCGGTCTTCGACGTGCAACTGACTTCGCTCAAAGCGGAGCTCGCCGAGGCGGTGCTTCAACTCGACGAGCGCTACGGCGAGCTGAAGTCGGCAGCTCGTTCGAGACTGGGCCGACTCTACAACTCGACCGACTATCCCGACTCGTTGATCGGGCTCTTCAAGCTCGAGCATGACTTTCCGAGCATCGAAGCGCCGGAGTATCTCCGAGAACTGAGCCCCGAGTTGTTCCGACAGGAGCAGGCCCGCGTCACGGCGCGGTTCGAGGAAGCGGTGCAACTCGCCGAGGAAGCATTCACGGCCGAGTTCGCCAAGGTCGTGGCGCACCTGACGGAACGACTCAGCGGCACGGAAGACGGCAAGCCGAAAGTCTTCCGTGATTCGGCGATTGAGAACCTGGGAGAATTCTTCGGCAGGTTCCGTGCGCTCAACGTCCGGAGCAGCGTGGAGCTCGATCGACTGGTCGAAGATGCGCAGCGGATCGTCCGCGGCGTCGAGCCGCAGGCGCTGCGCGAAAATGGAATGCTTCGACAACAGATCTCGACACAACTCGCCGGCGTGCAATCCGTGCTCGACGGTCTGTTGGTCGATCGGCCGCGGCGCAACATCCTGCGCTCGCGGCAGGGGCAGGTGGCCTGATGCAACTCGTCATCGATCCGCGCGGCACCGTCCGTTGCGTCTACGACGAGACGATCGAGTTGGCGGCGCTCGGCCCGCTCAAGATCACACGTGGCAGTTACGTCGAGCCGACGTGTGACGGCCTTTGGTCGGCCGATCTCTCGGTCGTTTCCGGACCGCTCCTCGGTCCTTTCGTTCATCGTTCGGAGGCTCTGGTTGCCGAACGGTCTTGGCTCGAGGAGCATTGGCTCGTTCGCAGCCGCTAAACGTCTTGCGGCGTTTTCTTTTTTGCCGCTCCGCTCGGAGCGGTCGTCTCCCGTGTTTTACTTCCCAGGCGGTGCTGCGCGCATCGTCGTCTTTGAAAGGTACCGCTATGACTCAACTCGAAATGGAACGTGAACTCGCTGCAACTACCGGCGAATCGTTGTCGGAGATCCGTCGTCGCGGATTCAGCCTCGTCGAAGTCGCGCCCGAGCCGCTGTCGATCGACTGGGACGAGGTGCAGCAAGTCGATCGCCTGCGTCACAAGCCTCGTCGTCGGCCGGTTCGCCGTCCGGTCCTGAATCGATCGGCCGCGTAGTTCTTGTCGCGACCTCACTCCCATGCCGCCCGTCACCTCCATGCGGATGGGCGGCATGGGATTCCTTTTGTCGACGATTCTTCGTACGGGAACGCTTCCTATGATCCTCATGTTCTTACGGGAATGCGCACGGCGAATCCGAACTTTTCGCTCGCCTCCGGTCGTTATCTCCGACCCACCGCGCCCATTGTGCATTTTCGTGGAAGGCCGCCATGACATCGAGTTCCTGAAGCGAATCAGCGCACTCTTGCATCGCAGCCGGTGCGAGCTTCCCGACCTCGCGGCGCTCGAACGCGAGGGACGCGTGATCTTTCTTCCGACGGGAGGAGGGGACTTTCGGCTTTGGTCGACACGCCTGGCCGGGCTCGGCTGCCCTGAGTTCCATCTCTATGATCGCGAGCTACCGCTGGAATCGACATGCCGCGAGGAATGGGCCGCTGCCGTGAATCGACGGCCCCGTTGCCGCGGCTTCGTACCGGCCGGCGAAGCCTCGAAAACTATCTCCATCCCGAGGCGATTCGCGAGGCGCGCGGGCTGAACATTATCTACTCGGCGACCGAGGACGTCGCCGAACGGGCGGCCCGAGCGGCGTACCCTCCGTCAGAACCCGTCTTCGCCTGGGAAGCACTCTCGCGTCGAGCGCGACGACGACACCGAGATCGTACGAAGGCTTGGCTGAACACCGACGCCGTCGAGCGAATGACCGTCGCGGGATTGGCCGAGCAAGACCCCGCCGGAGACGTCGTCGCATGGCTGACGGCGATCGGTGACTTGTTGTCGGTGTCTACGGCATCGACTGCGGGATGTCGAGCGGTCGAATGATCCCCGCTTCGTTCGGAGACGAATCCTTTGGGTCGTCCCTTGCTCCCCGCATCGCTCCGCTTCACGTTCTGGGCGGGTGAAGGGAGTGCTTTTCATTCAGGAGAATACCCTTGCTTACGATCACCCGTTCCGTACTTCGTCGATTCCGTGTTACTTGTCGCCGTCGCGGCCTCCATGAGCTGCAGGTCGCCGGGGCCCGAACTTTCGCCCTCTGTTCACGCTCGATCTGAATGGCCCCGTGCTCCAACGAAGTCGGCAGACGAGGGAATGCAGGCCACCGAAGTCCAGCTTCATTTTCGAAGCTGATGCGGCAATGCGGTAATTTTGAACACGAACCGTCGTTTCGTCGCACGCGCGATTCCCATCGGCTGCTGACGTATCCCCATCTACACGGTCCCGCTGCGCCGAGGCACTACACGAACGAGCAGCGGGCCTGTAGGTACTGCTCGATAATCAGTCTGCGATCTTCGAGCGATCGGCGGATCCCTTTGCTATCCAATCAAGTTCGCATCAACCGTTTCCGCGGTTCGTCCATCCCGACCCAGATGATCTTGGTCGCTATCGGTAGCGTGTCCGAGGTTCTCAACGTGAAATGATTCGGTACGAGTGCCGACAGCATCGCTCTTCATCGCCGCACGATCGGAAGCGGCTTTACCGGCGGAGGTCGCCGGGCTGCAATGATTTTAAGAAAGCACGCCTCATCGACAGCATCTACCCCGTAAATGAAAGGACATGGTTATGCTCAGAATCAACGTGGGATTTCAGAGAAAAAAGGGAGAAGCGCACTACGGCTCGCGCGGGGCGAGCGCGAATCTGGAGTTGGAGTTCGAGTCGACCCTCATCGACGATCCGGCGCGATTGAAAGAACGGATGCGACAACTTTTTCTGTTGTCCAAGAAATCGGTCGAAGAGGAGTTGGCCGATTCCTACGAACCGCCGCGCGCCGACGTTGCGAGTACCCCGGACGGAAGCGCCATCCGAGGTGAAGAAGAGCAAGAAGCGCCGCCTGCGCGCCACCGCGATCGGACGCGCAGCGCCACTGCCAATCAAATCCGAGCATTGTATGCAATCGCCGAGCGCCGGGGGCTACCCTTAGCGGAGCGTTTGCGGACGACTTTCGGCGTCGTCGACCCCGCCGAACTTTCGATTACGGAAGCCAGCAGGCTTATCGAGGAACTCAAAGCGACGCAAACTTGACGGGCCCGGACTTTCTTCCGACCCGTCCATAGGCACCGACACTCTCTCGCTACCGGCGTCGTCAACAGCGGCGCAGGGAGCTTACTAATGTCTTTAACGAATTAACGAAGCCTTTTTAGGAGTTATTCGATGAGTACCTTTTGCAACGTCTGCATCGGCCTCGCCGTTGCCCTTGGGATGCTCAAAAAACTTCGCAAGGACGGGCCGAGACGTCGCCGTTTTTCTTAGTTCGAATCTCTATCTATGCGAGTGGGAATGTGGACACCCTTATCGGAATCGCCGTGGTATTTTCGTTCGCCTATGCCGTATTTCGTCAGGGGAAGCGGCTCGGAAGTCGACTCGGCTTTCGGGCCGGTCGTCGACGCGGAGGCGTTCGTAGTCGCATTCGTGTTCGTCGGAACTGACCATCGGTCGAGCTTTGGGTCATGTCCTTCGCGGCGTGAGCTTCATCGTCGGCTTCGGAATTCTCTTGGCGGTGGGAAATGTTCGGCGCTTCGAGGACGGCGCGCATGTCGCGGCATACTTGGGCTTGGTTCCATCGACGCACCAGTCGGCGAATCATTGTTACACGGTCATATCACCGAAGTCGGAAATCGTCAGGCTCGTGGTTTAGTGACGCAGGGGGCGCAACCGCTTCGCGTCATCCCGGGCCGCTCGGCGCGTTCTTCCGAGCGGTTGACCAAACGCAACATCGGAGCGTGGCGATTTCGGCCGTGGCGCAAGCTGGTCTCGATCGCGTACTTGAGATGCTCAAGAACAACGAACCGTACCGCTACGCTCATCCCGACCTCATGGGAGAAGCTCGCGAAGTTGAAGAATATCAAACCGCGCGCCGGAGCGAGGCGAACGACGAAACAACCCCCGCCAACTCTAGTGACGGTCTTTCACGCCGCACGGCTGCCTCCGGTGAGAGAGCCCGAGCAACTGTCGGGCGGCGAACGGCGGATGTTGGCCGAACGCAAACTCGAGCCGTACGTCGACGGTTGTATCGACCCGAGCACCGACAAAAAAACCGACCGCGTCGCCGTCCAAGGTTCAGCCGCTCCGGCCGCCCGAAAGGGCGGCCGGGCTGACCGATTTTCTTATTGGTATGAACGTGGTAGGCGGACGTCGTCCGCCTACTTGCTCGTCCTAATTAACCGGCGCGGTATCGTGAAGACGCCGGGCCAGGGACGAATTGAGCCATGTTGAATCCCAAGAACCGCGACCGTGTGAGCGGGTCGTTCATCTCGGGGCCCGCCGACAAATAGCGATGGGCTACGAGCCCGTTTTTTTTATTGGCCGCCCCACCGACCCACCCGGCTGAGCTTCGAGCTCGAAGAGGTAGTTGCCGTTCGGCCCACCGCTCGCATTGCGCGAGCCGGCACCGCTCCTACCGTACGAAAGGAGGTCTGCGAATGACACGTTACATCGGCTTGGACGTCCATAGTACTGCGTGCTCGACGCCGCGGGAAAGAAGTTGACGCGCGGTCAAGTACCGTGCGCGTTGTCGAGTCTGGAAGCCTTCGCGACGAAGATTCTCCAACCGAGCGATCATGTTGCGTTCGAAGCCTCGATGAACACTTGGCCGGTCGTCGCGATCCTGCGACCGCACGTCGCCCGACTCGTCGTCGGGAACCCGCTCCGGACCAAAGCGATCGCCGAAACCAAGATCAAGACCGACAAGGTCGACACCGAGGTCTTAGCGCAGCTTCTGCGCTGCGATTATCTGCCGAGCGTCCGGCAGCCGGATCCCGATACCGCACGAATGCGACGGCTGACGACGCAGCATGCGGCCTTAATGACCGAGCGCCATCGGAGTGAAGAACCGGATCCAGAGCCGCTTGGCTCGACTGTTGTGGATCCCGCCCTGCAAAATTCTCTGGACGAAGGCGGGAATGAGCTGGTTGCAGGAACTGCCGTTGCCCGCCGATGAGCGGCTCGGGCCGGACGGCGATTGACGACTCCTCGCGACGATCGAGCACGAGTTGAAGGCCGTCGACAAGCTGACGGCCGTGACGGCGCATCACGACGTCCGAACCCAACTCCTGATGACGTTGCCGGGCGTGAACTTCGTCGGCGCCGTCGGCCGGTTGTCGGCGCTCGGCGTCTTCACGCGGTTCCGAACCGGCCATGATGCGGCCGCCTATCTCGGTCTAACGTCGACGACGCATCAGTCCGGGAAACGGTGCTTCCACGGCCATATCACGAAGGCCGGGCAGCATCCAGCGCGGTGGCTGCTCGCGCAAGGCGTTCAGGCACTGCTTGCCGGACGTCGCCGTACCCACCGCACTTCCGATGGAAGAACGAGCCATGCTGGAGAAGCGCAAGCTTAGCGCATAGGTCGACGAGCTCCACGAATCCGACCGGCAGATGCGCTCGACCAAGCCGAACTCGAAGGCGAAGTCCGTCCGCGCTGCGGAATGCTCGCGAAGCCGGATCATCATCCAAGTAATGGCCGCCCTTCGGGCGGCGATAGGCAATTTTTTTAAATATCAGACGTCCGATCGCACACCGGAGAAGGTGCCCATGAAAAACCGAAGCGGAATTCTTGACGGCGTTCAGAGGTTTGCGGAGCTTGGAGATAAGCGAGCCGACGCTCAAGGAGTTGCAACGAGTCGGGGGCTAGATTCCTCTGCCGTTCCTTGCGATGTGCGAAGTCGATTGCTCATCAATGAAAGTCCCTCGACTTCGCAGCGACGTCGCCGAGCGTCGTCGTGAAATCGATCAAGCGACTCGCAACGACGTGGATCACCCGTTCTTGTTTTTGCAGAGCGCCGTCGACCAGCCAGACCTTCGCGGCTCGGGCCACCTCGCGGAAGCGTTGCCAGACGTTCGGAAAGACGACAAGGTTGATCACCCCCGTTTCGTCTTCTAATGTTACGAACGTGATCCCTCGCGAAGTGCCGGGACGCTGCCGCAACAGGACCAGCCCGGCCACCCGCACCATCAACCCGTCGTTGAGTTTCGTCAGTTTCGCCCCGGTCACGCAATGCTGCCTTGTCAGCTCGTCGCGCAAAAACGCGACCGGATGCCCCTTGAGCGAGAGCCCTATCGTGCGGTAGTCGGCCAGCACTTCCTCGAACGGCGTGGGCTGCAACAGCGCTGCGACCGATGGTGCGCTCGCTTCCGTTTCGGGGGAAGCGAGCGCGGCGAAGAGGGGCTGCGATGCTCCTTTCTTGAGCGGCAACGTCTGCCAGAGGGCTGCGCGTCGATCGCGTTCCAAGGAGCAGAGGGCATCGCCTCGCGCGAGGAGCGTCAAGGTCGCTTGGTTGAGTCCGGTGCGCGCGGCGAGATTATGCGTTGAGTGGAACTCGCCGCTTCGCCGCGCCGCGACGATCTTTTCGGCCGCTGCCCTCGGCAACCCTTGCAGCAGCCGCATGCCGAGCCGCACGGCGAATTCGTGTTTCCATCCCGCGACTGGCTCCAGCGTCATGTCCCGATCGCTTCGGTTCACGTCGATCGGCCGGATCTCGACGCCGTGTTCTCGTGCATCGCGAATCAGTTGCGCCGGAGCGTAGAAGCCCATCGGTTGGCTGTTGAGCAGCGAAGCGCAGAACGCCGCCGGATAGTGTCGCTTGAGCCACGCCGAGACGTAAACCAACAGCGCGAAGCTCGCCGCATGCGACTCGGGGAAGCCGTATTCGCCGAAGCCGCAGAGTTGCTGGTACACTCGCTGAGCGAACTCTTCGGAGAGTCCTTTCTTTCGCATGCCGAGGAGGAGCTTTTCGCGAAACTCATCGATCACACCGGTTCGTCGCCACGCTCCCATCGCGCGGCGAAGCTGATCGGCCTCGCCCGGCGTGAAGCCGGCCGCGACGACGGCCAGCTGCATCGCTTGCTCCTGAAAGATCGGCACGCCGAGGGTTTTGACGAGCACCTTCTTGATCTCTTCGTTGGGATAATCGATCGGCTCCAGTCCGGCGCGGCGGCGCAAGTAAGGGTGAACCATGTCTCCTTGAATCGGCCCGGGGCGCACGATCGAAACCTCGATGACGAGGTCGTAAAACCGACGCGGCTTGAGACGCGGAAGCATGCTCATTTGCGCCCGGCTTTCGATCTGGAACACGCCGATCGTGTCGGCTTCGCACGCCATGTCGTACACGGTCGGGTCTTCGCGCGGCACGTTCGCCAGCGTCAGATCGCGACCGGAATGCAGCCGAATGAGATCGAAGGCTTTACGAATCGCCGTGAGCATGCCGAGCGCGAGGCAATCGACTTTCAAGATCCCGAGCTCGTCGAGGTCGTCTTTGTTCCATTCGACGACGGTTCGGCCGGGCATCGCCGCGTTCTCGATCGGCACCATCTCGCAGAGCAGACCCTCGGTCATCACCATGCCGCCGACGTGTTGCGACAAGTGACGCGGAAAGCCGACGAGCTCATCGACTAACGTGATGAACTGCTTCGTCGTCCGATCTTGGAGATCGAGCCCGCCGTCGCGACAACACTCTTGCCAGGTCGTCGTCGGATTACGGTGATGATCGACGAGCGTTTTCGAGATCGCCGTGATACGTTCCTCGGTGAGGCCGAGCGCTTTGCCGACTTCCCGAGCCGCCGAACGGGAACGATAGCAGATCACTTCGGCGGTCATCGCGGCTCGTTCGCGGCCGTACTTGTCGTAGAGGTACTGCAGCACTTCCTCACGACGCTCGTGCTCGAAGTCGATGTCGATGTCGGGTGCTTCGTTCCGCTCGCGACTGATAAACCGCTCAAACAGCACGTCGATCTTCTCGGGATCGACGGCCGTGACGCCGAGGCAATAGCAGACCGCGGAGTTGGCCGCGGAGCCGCGCCCTTGGCAGAGAATGTTGCGCGAGCGCGCGAAGCGGACGAGATCCCAGACCGTGAGGAAGTAGGCCTCGTAGTTCAGGTCTTTGATGATGGCGAGTTCGTGTTCGATTAGGTTGCGAACCTTCTCCGGCACGCCGTCGGGATAGTACTCCGCTGCGCCGCTCCAAGTGCGCTCGATCAAATAGGCGAGCGGCGTCGTTCCCTCGGGACAAAGCTCTTTCGGATAGTGGTAGCGCAGCTCATCGAGTGAAAACGTGCAACGCTCGGCGACTTCGACGCTCCGTGTGAGCGCACCAGGCAGGTCTTCGTAGAGCAGTTCCAGTTCGTCGAGCGGGTGGAGATGGCGTTCCGCATTGGCGAAGAGCTCCGTGCCGCATTCGGCCACGGTGCGACCGAGGCGCACCGCCGTGAGGACGTCTTGCAGCGGCCGCCGTTCGGGAGCGTGGTAGTAAACTCCGCCGGCGGCGACGAGCGGCACCTTACTCTTTCGCGAAAGAGTTTTTAGCTGCTCGAACCACGCGGCATCGTCGGGTCCGCGATGCGCTTCGGCTAATAGATACGCTCGGTCGCCGAATGCGTCGCGATACAAGGCGAGTTGTCGCGGCGTCGGCGGTAGGGCGATGCCGTCGGTCCCGACCTCGCTGAACACGCATGCCAAGAGCCCCTCGCCGTATGCGGCGATGTCGGCCGAAGTGAGAGCGCATTCTCCTTTCGGCGCCCGCGACTTGCCGAGCGTGAGCAGCCGCGTGAGCCGACCGTAGGCCGCGCGATCGGTCGCCAACAGAACCACCGGCGGCGCATCGCTCGGTCGGAGTTCGGTACCGATCAGCAGCTTCAATCTCGGCGCTTCCTTGTTCACTTCTCTCGCGGCGGCATGCGCACGAACGACCCCGGCCAGTGAGTGACGATCGGTAACGGCAAGCGCGGCATAGCCCAACTCCGCGGCTCGTTCGACGAGTTCTCCGGGATGCGACGCGGCACGGAGGAACGAGAAGTTGGTCAGGCAGTGAAGTTCGGTGTAGCGCATCTAATCGAACCAGCCGTGAAGGAACCAGCCGCGTGTTTGTAGATCGCGAAAGAGCCAGACGTGTGTCCCTGCTTCGGTGGCGACGCGGTAATAGTCGCGGCGAATGCTCGGCCCGCGCCACCAGCCGGTTTCGATTCGCTCCGGTCCCCAACCACAGGCCACACGATGCTCTGTGTCGACATCGCGAAAGCGTTGTGGATGTCCTTGCAGTGCGAGGGCGATCACGCGAATCGAGCGCGGCTCGGTAAGCAGTGACGTCGGACGAGGAAGTCCTTGCGATATACCATCGGTAGCGTCGACCTTCAGCTTGGTCTTGCTCTTCTTCGTCGCAGGTCCGGCGGAAGTATTCAGAGAATGGGCCGTGAATTGCGGCATGGCTTTCCAAGTCCGTTCCGGTTGATGATCGGCACAGAAGCAAACCTGCGAAACGGCGTCGGAGCCGAGACGCCCGCTGAGTCGCTCGATAAGCGTCGTCCAGGCCTGCGCTTCGATCGGCGGCGCGAGCTCGGCGAACAACATTTGCTGTTCGACCGCCGGCATCGCCGACTCCAACACGACGAGCCTCGTTCCCACGACCGGTTCGACGAAACGAATCGATTCCAAACGGAGTCGCAGCAGGTCGACGAGCTTTTTTGAGTCGACGCTTGGCCGCAACAGCCCGACGACCAGCCGCCGTAAACCGCATGACTCTCCTCGTATTTCCGCCAAGAGACGGACAACGCCGTGCCCCCGTTCCGCGAGCGGGCCGAGCAACTGCGGCAAAAGGTGTTCCCAGACTTCCACAAGCGGGTCGATGTCGACGAGACCGTACTCCCAATTCAAAGCAGCTTCGAGCTGCGATTCGGGAGCCACGGCGGCGAACAACTCCGGCTCGATCCCTAAGGCTTGGTTCAAGCGGAGCAGTAGTTCCGCATCGAACCGCTCGGTTAGCGCTGCGCGAGGTAAGTCCAGCAGCTTCCCGATGAAGTCGATCCCGAGTTCACGCAGCAAAGTCGACGTCGGCTTCGAGATCCGCAGCGCTTCGACCGGCAGCGGCGACAAAATCTTCGCGGTTTCATCGTCGGCGACGATGCGACTCACAAACGGTGGATTGCGGGGCAGCCCATAATGGACGATAGCCCACGCCGTGCCGAGGGTATCGGCGATCGATGCGGTGCAAGACAAACGCCGTTCGGCAGCCCATGCTTGCAGCCGCTCGATGAGAGCCGTTTCGCCTCCGAACCAAGCGGAGGTCGCACCGACCTCCAAGCAGAGGCATGGCGCGGGCCAACCGGCGACCCAACCGATGATCGGGCTGAATTCCTCGACGTCGGCGCGCAAGCGGTCGCGCAGATCGGCAGGGAGTTCGTAGACGACGGCCGGCGGAACGCGCGGACCGCGACGATTACGTGCCGGTTCGTCGTCAGCCGGAGGAGGCCGGAACCGGAGGCAGAGAATGCGCGACATCGGATAATGACACCTCGACGACCGTACCCGGCGATCCCTGCCGACAACGGAGAACTTGCAAGCGAACGCGCCGCTCCGCTACGGCGCACAGAGGAGTCACAAGAATCCGCAAATCGGCGAAGCAAGCCTCGGGCTGCTTTGCTAAGCGCCGTACGACGAGACCGAGGGTTCCGCTCCGCTCGGCGGCGAGTTGCCAACGGCGCATCCAGCGCTCGTCTTCGTAGTCCATCCGAAACAGCACCGCACCGACTCCCGACGTGCGGAGCGCTTGATCGACTGCCCACCGACCCTCGGCCGCTTCGGCCCGCACGAGTAATACTTGCCGCCAATTCCAGAGCTGCCCATTGGCGAGCTTGGCGACTCCCGGCGGATGAAATCGGCCTTTCGAGCGTTCCGACGAATCGACGATAACGAGCGGCCGACCGGAGGCGAGTATCTTGCGAGCAGCGGCGACGGCGAGAGTCGTGGTCCCCGCGCCCGGCTCCGCAGCAAGCCACTCCACGAGCGTGCCGCCGCGCAAACCGCCGGCCGGCAATACCGCATCGAGAGCCGTTGTGCCGCTCGACGATGTTCCCCAGGCACTCACGTTCCCCGCGCGCTTCCCCTCTTGGCCGGATGCCAACGCAACTTGTTCGCGAAGTTGTTCGAGGAGCGGAAGGGACATGGTTTTGCCTAACCGAGAAGAAAATCGAAGCATTCCTAACCGGCAGGCATAATACTGTACACATAAACACTATCTATAGTAAAAACGGAGGGTTCGCTAGCATTGAATGCTGCTTAAACCCCTGGAAAATAAGGTCTTGGCCCAACTGCCGCTCGATACGGAAATTTTGCTCGTGACGCCGAAAGGCTCGTCGGCCGTCCTCGCGAAGCTCTCGTCGGCCGGCGGCGTGCTATGGATCTCGCAACACTTCGGCGAAGCGAGTTGCCTCTTTCACGAGCTCGCCTGCGATGCCCAAGGGCGCGTCTGAGCTTGCGGGATGTTCAAAGGACGCGCGACATTCGGCAGCGAAGTCTTCACGACGCCGGGTCCCAAGGATAGCGACGCGTTTCTCAGTCACTTCTCTCCCGACGGCAAGCTGGTGTGGACGCGCGTCGGCCAAGGCCCGGCGGTCGACTACGGCCTCGGCGTCGCCACGGACGGTCAAGGCAACTCATTTCTGACCTGTGAGTTCACGGCCGACTTCCGAGTTGCCGGCGCGATGCTCCGGAGTCGCGTCGACGTCTACGTCGCTAAGTTCGACGAGCAAGGGACGCCTTCGCTGGATCACGCAAGCCGGCGGCGTGACCGGCGACAACGCCTACACGCTGGCCTGCAACGAGAAGCACGGGATTGTCATCGGCGGCTCGTTCAGCGGCACGGCCAAGTTCGGCGATGCCGAAATTACGAGCGGTGGTGCGACCGATCTCTATGTAGCGAAGCTGAAAGCCGATTGACTTCCGAGAAGGTGCTGCCGGAAGCTACGGTTAAACTTCTATCGTCGAACCCTCAGGGCGTTTTCGCCGGTAGCGGACCGAAAGACCATCTGCTGGTGACCTTGCCGGATCGCTCAGTAGCCGGCCTCCTCGATCGCCGCCGCCGGGAACACCGGCAGGCGGCCGTAAATCCCATTGACTTCGTATGTGGCAAGTTTCATGTCAGCGCTCACGGCGTTCTGTGGCATCACGCAAATCGCTCCGCCGCCGAGAGCAACTTCTGCGTCAATCGTTGGCGGGTCGTGAAGAAGCCTTCCCACGGATCACGGCGTAGTCGTGACAAGCGCAGCGGCACGTTCCGTACGGTGAACTCGGCCGGGCCGTGCACTTTCGCCAACTCCTCCCAGGTCAGCGGCGTCGCGACCGGCGCGCCCTCGCAATTGCGCGTCGAAAAAGATGCGACGGACGTCGAACCGCGCTGATTCCTCAAATAGTCGACGAAGATTTTTCCTTTACGCAGATCCTTTCGCATGTTCGCGACGAAGCGGTCGGGGGCGCGCCGAGCAAGTCCTAATGCGTGTGGTGCGCGAACGATTCGACCTCATCCCAAGTGTTACGCCGAGCCAGCGGTACGACGACGTGTAATCCTTTGCCGCCCGACGTCCGTACGAACGACGTGAGATCGAGCTCGGCAAGCAGCGTCTGCAGATCATTGGCGGCGGCGCGAATTTCGTCCCAGTCGACGGCGGGATCCGGGTCGAGGTCGAAGATATTCTAATCGGGATGCTCGCCGTGCGCCGCCTCATCCTCTTCGCCGCCGTGTTGACGAACCGCCTGCTCGGCGTCGAGAACCCATTGCCATGACCAATGTTCCGGATAACACGCCGACCTGGAATCAATGCAGCAAGTTTATGCGCACTTCGATCGATTTTTGAAAGGACCGGCGAAAAACTAACGTCGGTTTGCCGTACGCTCTTCAATTTCGCACACCGACCGAGTAACTCTCCGCGCCGGTCGCGTTCTTTCCGTCGAGGACACGGCGCGTCGCTGAGTGCGCATAACCAGCGCAGTTCCATAACGAGCTTGCATAAGCCGGAAAGATCGATCAAAATCTTCTTATTCATGCCAGTTCGACTTTGAGCGTGGATCTCGCCTAGCCCATCACACCACCCACCTTCTTCGTCTTCCATGCCCACGGCGTCCTTTCGACGACTCGTAGCATCGCTGTTATACGCAATATCGGCGCTCGTCGGATTTTCGCGTGTCGTAACTGCAGCCGACCCGGAACTCCACGCCGAGATCGATCGACATGTCGAAACGGCATTGCCGAAATTCAAATTGACGGCGTCGACGGGCCGCTCGGACGACGAGGAGTTTTTGCGGCGCGTCACGCTGGACCTCACGGGGATCATTCCAACCGCAGAGGACGTTCGCGCGTTTACCGGCGATCGGTCGTCGAATAAACGGGCCGCTTTGATCGACCGGCTGTTATCGAGCGACGAGTATGCTCGGCACATGGCCGTGACGTTCGACATCATGCTTATGGAGCGGCGAGCCGATGGTCACGTATCGAACGACGAGTGGCGAGGCTATCTCGCGGAATCATTCCGTAACAATAAGCCGCTCGACGTGTTGGTGCGCGAACTACTTGCGAGCGACGGTTCGGATCCGGCGATGCGCTCCGCCGCTAAGTTTTTTCTCGACCGCGAAGCGGCGCACGATACGCTCGTACGCGACATCGGCCGACTGTTCTTAGGCGTCGATCTGCAATGCGCCCAGTGCCACGACCACCCGACCGTGGCCGACTATCGCCATCTGCACTACTACGGCTTGCACGTCTTCGTCGCCGGAACCAAACTCTATCGACCGACGAGCGGCGGCAAGTTGATGAGCTTGCAAGAAGAGGTCGTCCGCGAAGCGACGTTCGCCTCGGTGTTCGAGCCCGAGGTGCAAAACAAGACCGGACCACGCTTGCTGAGTGGTCCGGCGATGGAAGTTCCGACGTTTAAAGCGGGCGACGAGTACGTCGAGAAACCTTCGGCGAAGACTCGCGCCGTTCCGAAGTTTAGCTTGCGAAAAGCCTTGTCGGAGACGCTGCCCCGAGCCGAGACGCGCGAGTTCTCGCGCAACATGGCGAATCGGCTGTGGGCTCACTTGATGGGGCGCGGCTTGGTGCAACCGCTCGATATGCACCACTCGGCCAATCCACCGTCGCATCCGGAGTTGCTTGCGCTGTTGTCGGACGAACTGACGGCGATGAAGTTCGACGTGCGTCGCTTTCTTCGCGAAGTCGCATTGAGCAAAGCCTACCAACGCTCAAGCCTCGCACCCGCCGGACTCTCTCCCGACGACGTGCCGGAAGAATCGTTCGCGATGGCCAACCTGAAGGGACTCGGCCCCGAGCCTTTGTTCGCGTCGCTCGTTCGCGCCACGGGCAACGGCGTGACGCTCGAACGACAGATCGAGGAAGCTGCCAAGAAAGAACCCGTCAACAAGGAAGCTGACGACGCTTTGCGAGTAAAAGCCCGCGCCGTCGAGCGGGCGAAGCGGATTAAGGAATTCACCGAACTGTTCGGCAGTCCGGCCGGGAGTCCGGAGGGAGAATTCCAAGCATCGTTGCCGCAGGCATTGTTCCTGGCGAACGCTGAATCGATCGCCGCGTGGTTACAACCACAAAACGACAACCTAACGGCGAGACTGGCGAAACTTTCGCAACCTGAATCATTTGCCGAGGAACTGTACTTGAGCATACTCTCACGCCATCCGACGACCGCCGAAACGGCGGCGGCGCAAAAGCACTTGTCGGAAGTCCAAGATCGGGTGTCGGCGATCGAGCAGCTCGTGTGGTCGCTGGTCGCTTCGGCCGAGTTTCGATTGAATCACTAATGGACCGAAAGCCTTCACGATGAAAAACGTCGCCTGCAACTCGTCGAGCCATTTGGTTTCGCGACGTACGTTGCTCTCGAACATGCTGGCCGGAGCGGCAGGCGTCGGCCTCGTCGGTGGCTTGGTCGAGCCGGCGGTCGCCGCCGCGCTCGAAGCCAAGAAGAAACAGGTGCTGATCGTGCTCTTGAACGGCGGTCTGAGCCAGTTCGAGTCGTTCGACCCTAAGCCGAAGACGGACACCGGCGGCCCGTTCCGTGCTATTCCGACTTCGGTGCCGGGGACGCACTTTTGCGAGTTGCTCCCTTTCACGGCCCGCCAGGCCCATCGGCTGGCCGTCGTCCGGAGCGTGTTCGCCGAACAAGTTCCGGGAAGCCACGCGGCGGCGCGCGATTACGTCGAGACCGGTCGCAGCCCCGTGCTCGGCTCCTATCCCCTCCTAGGTCCCGTCTACTCGAAACTACTTGCGGGTAAAACAGATCTCCCCGGCAACATTCATATCACGCCGAGTCGCGGTGGGCAGCGAGCCGATGCAGCGTTTCTCGGTCCGCAGCATGCGTCGATCGCGCTAAGCGGCGGCAATGCCCCACGCAATGTCGAACGCCCGGCGATATTCTCCGCCGAAGCCGACGAGGCGCGCTACCACCTCCGTGATCTCGCCGATCTGCGCTTCTCGCAACGTCGTCGCACGGCCTACACGGAGGCGTATCATTCGTCTTACGATCGCGCGATGCAGTTGATTCGCCGCAAAGAGTTGTTCGATGTGGCTCGCGAACCGGTGGGAGACCAAGATCGCTACGGCACGCACGACTTCGGACGCCACTGCCTCTTGGCCCGGCGACTGTTGACTGAGGGAGTGACCTGCGTGAAGATCACGCACAGCAACTACGACTCTCATATGGAGAACTTCAATTTCCATCTCGAACAGTTAGGCGAGTTCGATCGTCCGTTCGCCACGCTGCTCGGCGATCTCGACGACCGTGGGATGTTGGAGAATACGCTCGTCGTGCTGTTGACGGAGTTCGGCCGGACACCGACGATCATGCCCGACTTGGGACGCGATCATTATCCGAAATCGTGGTCGGTCGTCCTCGGAGGATGCGGCATCCAAACCGGCGGCGTCTTGGGGAAGACTAACGCCAACGGCACGGAGATCGCCGACCGGCCGGTGCATGTCGGCGACATGTGGCACACGTATCTCCAAGCCGTGGGACTCGACTCCCGGGGAACCCACGATGACCGAAATAAGATTCCATTGGCGGCTCCCGAGCGGAAGCCGGTGAAGGAGTTGCTGTCATGAGCGATGCAACCGCCGACTCGATGGTGAAACCAATCGACCCCAAAACGTTTCGCCTCGTGCGCGAGCTGAAGCATGACCGTGGCGTGCTGACTTGCCGTCTCGCCGCGGACGGGCGGCGCATTTTCGCCGGTGCTCAAGACGACTTGATTCATCATTGGAACCTCGGCGAGTTGCCATGGGTCGATGACGCGCTCTTGGCGAAGTCGGCTCCTAAAACAAAGGCAAAGAAGCCCCCGCTTGAGATTCCGGCCGCTCCGCCGGTCCCGAAGTCGGCGCTTGTCGGCCACGACAGTTGGGTCCAGGCCATGGCCTTGTCGGCGGATGGTTCGCAACTCGTAACGGGCGACTTCGTCGGCCGCGTCGCCGTCTGGGGGACGAAGCCAATGGCGATCAAGCCTCTTTGGACGGCCGATGCGCATCGTGGCTCGATTCGTTCGGTGGCCATCAGTCGCGACGGCAAACTCATCGCCTCGGCCGGCAACGACGGCTCCGTTCAGGTTCGATCGCTCGATGACGGGCGCGAACAACTCAAGCTCGACATGCACGGCTGCCATGTTTACCAAACGGCCTTTCATCCGGACGGTCGAAGTTTGATCTCAGCCGATTTGAAAGGGGTGGTGCGGCACTTTGAGCTCGCCTCCGGCAAGCTCTTGCGAACGATCGACGCCGGACCGCTCTGGACCTATAGCGAAAAATACACGGTAGACGTCGGCGGCGTGCGTGGTCTCACCTTCAATGCCGACGGATCGCGACTGGCATGTGCCGGTGCCGTAGGCGATAAGGGGATCGCCCATAGCGGTAACGCACGCGTGCTCCTGTTCGATTGGAAGTCGGGCAAGCTGTTGCAAACCTTTCGGCCTGAGAAGGAAGTGATTGCAACGGCCTGGGGCGTCCGATTTCATCCGGATGGTTACCTCATTGCGGCGGGAGGAAGCCGGACCGGCGGGTATCTCTGGTTTTGGCGAGAAGGATCGGATACCGAGTTTCACATGCTCCCTCTGCCCACGCGCGGGCCGGGCTTCGACCTCGATCTTTCGCCGGACGGTCGTACGATCGCAGTGGCTCATTTCGATGGAGCCGTTCGGCTGTTCGCGTTAGCTAGCTAGACGGGAGAAACTCGTAAGACTTCCATACGAACGCTGCGGCTAGCGCCCCGCTGCTTCAATGTCCGCGCCGCACTGAGACCGGCAATATAAGCGCCCATGCATAGCTCATACCTCGCCATGCTCCTCTAGGAACAGCACATCATGCCCGCGCCTCAGCTCGGCAAATCACTGAAAGAAAAGATGCTCCGCGGCGAAGCCGTGTACGGCACGTTCTTCCAACACTCGATCAATCCGGCGATCGTCGACGTGATTCCTGAAGGGGCGCTCGACTTCGTGATCGTCACCGCGGAGCACAACGCGCTGGACCTCGCCGAGTTCTTACCGGTGCGGTATGCGCTGGCATCGAAAGGGATCGCCTGCCTTGCGCGGACCCATAGTCGCGAAGTCGATGACGTGTCGAAGGTGTGCGACTCCTACGACGGCGTCGTCGTCCCCTACGTCGAGGATGTGGAACACTGCCGTCGACTTGCCGCCGCAGCCGTTTACAGACCCTTGAAGGGAGAAGCTCTCGATCGTGTGTTGACTGAAGGAAAATGGCCCAGCGAGAAGACTCGCAACTACGTGACGAACGAACGCTGTGCGAACACCGTCTTTATACCGATGATCGAATCGGTCCGTGGCGTGGAGAACCTCGAAAAGATATGCGCCGTGCCCGGCGTTAATGCCGTGTTCGTCGGCCCGAACGATCTCACGACCAACATGGGGATTCCTAACGAGTACGATCACCCCGAACTCATCGCCATGCTTCAACGAATCATCGATGTAGCGAGCCGTTCCCATATCGC
>JAIOPP010000097.1 GCA_021413845.1 Planctomycetia bacterium
GCCGGCCGAAGTCGTCGATGACCAGCGTGCCTCAGTTGCTCTTCAGTTGCAGCGGCGCTTCGCTGATGCCGGTCGAGCGATTGAGCGTTACTTCCAGCGAGTCCATCGTCAATTCACCGCCGGCGATGATCGTCGGGCGACGAATCCGAATCCAGCGACGGTCGACGTGGCGACTGTCGAAAATCCCCTCGGCCTTATCGAGCGGCATCACCTCGTGATTGCTCGGGTCGAACAGCCGGATGATCTCGCCGTCGATGCTGATCGAGCGTGGAATCCAGATCGCATCGCCGAAGGCCCGCGTGATCCGCTCGGCAATGCTGGTCTTGCCGTTTCCCGGCGCACCGAACAAGAAGAGGCCGCGGCCGGAATTGATCGCCGGACCTAATCGCAGCAGCATCTTCTTGTTCATCAACAAGTCTTCGAATGCTTTATGCAGATCTTCTGCGTCAGGATGCTTTTTCGTCAGCGACTGTTTGCCGACGCTCGCGATGTAATCGTTGAGATGTACGGGAGCCGATCCGAAGTAGGTGCAATGCTCAGCCAAGCGGCGGGCTTTCTCGCGCCCCATTTCGGTCAGTTGATAGTGATAGTCGCCCGCAATCGACGACCCGCGATAGATGACGAGTTGGTCCGTTTTCAATTGGAACAGCAATTCATCGACGAGCTTGAACGGCAGCTTCATCTGCTCGGCCACGTCGCGACCCGTGCCGCTGCCGGCCGAGAGCAAGTACTTGAGTGCGATGTTCTCGGCCTCGGCCTCGTTCAGCTTCGCTTCACGAAACGTGCGCGGCTCGATCGGAACGAATTCGTCGTCAGACGAAGCCTGAGTGTCGGCCGGGATCGCCGGACTCACGGCAGGGACTTCCACCGGAGGAGTTTCGACGACGGCGGGGCGTTGTACCGGCGGCGGTTCAACCGCGGCCGGACGTTGCAGCGGCGGCACCATCGAAGCCGGCGAGCTCGACGTCGTTGCGCTTTTGCCTGCCATTTGCTTGATGCGGCCCAACAGTTCTTCCAACTTGGCATCGGCGCTCTGGCTGCCGCCCGAAACGGACGACATTCCGCTAACAGTGCCTGTTGGTAATCCGCCGAGCGCCATATCTTCCTCAGCCTTAACAAAGGGTTAGCCTGTCGCGGCGCAACTCGATCGACCTCGTCGTCTTAATGACGGCGTTACGAGCGGCACGGCAACATTGCCCTGAGAAACTTAGTTCGTAGGGCATTCCGGTCAAACGCCTCGATGCATCTAAGCTGCGGCTTGCCACCGATCATTCGTAGTCGCGATCAAAGTATCGATTGTGATGATCGTAGCGACGCCCCGCCGCGGTCGACCGCGACACCCCGGTGATCTACGACAAAAATCGCAGGGCGAGCGAATTCTTCGCGAAAAGGGACCTCATTCCCTGTCGCCCCGCGATTCGCTAAACTAGCCGCTTTGAACCAGTTAGGCGTGAACCGCCTCCCCGCGAATCAACTCGTCGAGAAGGACCGTCCGCATGTCGTCTTCGGCTCGTTTGCATGATCCGTTCGGTGCCCGCGATACGTTCAACTCCGCTTCCGGCAAAATCGGTCTCTATCGGCTATCGAAGCTCGAAGAACTCGGTCTCTGCAAGCTGGCGGAACTTCCCTATTCGATCCGGATCTTGCTCGAAGCGGTCCTCCGCAATTGCGACGGCTACAAAGTGACCGAGGACGATGTGAAGGGCTTGGCCGGTTGGAAGGCCGACAAAGCCATCGACGTCGAAATCCCGTTCAAGCCGGCTCGCGTCGTGCTGCAAGACTTCACCGGCGTGCCATGCGTCGTCGACTTGGCGCACATGCGGAGCGCCATGCAACGCCTCGGCGGCGATCCGAAGAAGATCAACCCGCTCATTCCGGTCGACCTCGTCGTCGATCACTCGGTGCAGGTCGACAAATTCGCACAAGACGCCGCCCTCGAAGAGAATGAAGAGCTCGAGTTCTCGCGCAACGGCGAGCGTTACGAGTTCCTTCGCTGGGGTCAAAAGGCGTTCAATAACTTCCGCGTAGTCCCGCCGGGACTCGGCATCGTTCACCAGATCAATCTCGAATACCTGGCGAAGTGCGTGTTCGTCCGCGACGACGGCAAAGGCCCGGTCGCGTTGCCCGACACGCTCGTCGGCACCGACAGTCATACGACGATGATCAACGGCCTGGGTGTGCTCGGCTGGGGCGTCGGCGGTATCGAAGCCGAAGCCAACATGCTCGGCCAACCGCTGTTCATGCTCATGCCCGAAGTCGTCGGCATGCAGTTGACCGGCGAATTGGCCGCGGGGGCGACGGCGACCGACTTGGTGCTGACCGTGACGCAGATTCTGCGCAAGGAAGGGGTCGTCAATAAGTTCGTCGAGTTCTGCGGGCCGGGCGTTTCGAAGATGAAGCTCGCCGACCGTGCGACGATCGCCAACATGGCGCCAGAGTACGGCGCGACGATGGGCTTCTTCCCGATCGACGACGAGACGCTGCATTTCCTCCGCCGCACAGGCCGCACGGAAAAAGAGATCGACCTCGTTGAGCGGTACATGAAGGAACAAGGCTTGTTCCGGACCGATGCGACGCCGGTGCCGAAGTTCACCAAGCTGCTGACGCTCGACCTGAGCACGATCGAGCCGAGCCTGGCCGGCCCGAAGCGTCCGCAAGATCGCGTGGCCCTGAAGAACGTGAAGAGCGAGTTCCGTTCGTCGCTAAAGACGCCGCTCGACAAGCGCGGCTTCGCGTTGGACGAAGCCGCCATCGCGCGGACCGGCAAGGTCGTTTACAACGGCCACTCGGACGACGTGACGCACGGCGCCGTCGTCATCGCGGCGATCACGAGTTGCACGAACACGAGCAACCCGTCGGTCATGCTCGGTGCCGGCTTGCTGGCGAAGAAGGCGGTCGCCAAGGGACTGACCGTCAAGGAATATGTGAAGACGAGCTTGGCTCCCGGATCGCGCGTCGTCGCCGATTACCTGGAAAAGGCCGGCGTGATGGACGATCTCAAGGCGCTCGGCTTTCACATCGTCGGCTACGGCTGCACGACGTGCATCGGCAACAGCGGTCCGCTGCCGGATCATGTCGCCAAAGCGGTGACGGACGGCAACCTCGTCGCCTCGGCCGTGTTGAGCGGTAACCGCAATTTCGAAGGCCGCGTCAATCCGCACGTGAAGGCCAACTACTTGGCCAGCCCGCCATTGGTCGTCGCCTATGCGTTAGCCGGCTCGACCGACATCGACCTGACGACCGAACCGCTCGGTAAGGGAAAAGACGGCACGCCGGTCTATCTGAAAGACATTTGGCCGACGCAACAAGAAGTCGCCGAGACGGTCGAGCGCTGCGTGCTGCCCGAGATGTTCAACGATCGCTACTCGGACGTCTTCAACGCGAACCCGCGTTGGAACGCCATCAAGATCACCGAGAGAGATCTCTTCTCGTGGTCCGAAGCGAGCACCTACATCCAAGAGCCGCCGTTCCTCATCGACCTGCCGAAGACGCCGGCTCCGATCAAGCCAATTCGCGGCGCGCGAGCGTTGGCGGTGCTGGCCGACTCGGTGACGACGGATCACATCTCGCCGGCCGGCAACATTGCCAAGAGCAGCCCGGCCGGACGATTCTTGGGCGAAAAGGGCGTCGAGCCGGTCGACTACAACAGCTACGGCGCTCGTCGCGGCAACGATCGCGTGATGACGCGCGGCACGTTCGCCAACATCCGCATCCGCAATCACATGGTCCCAGGCGTCGAAGGGGGCGTAACTCGCCACCTGCCGAGCGGAGAGCAACTGTCGATCTACGATGCAGCCATGAAGTACA
>JAIOPP010000098.1 GCA_021413845.1 Planctomycetia bacterium
GATCTCCAATTCCGCTTCCCGTAACTTCTGAATGATCTGCTCCACTTTCAAGCGCTTCGTCCCCATGATCGCCTCCCTTTTTCAAGTGATGGTCGTCAGTCTACGACTGACGACCGGACTCGTTTAAGGGGGGCAGGTCAGCTCGCCCCACCTTTCGACGGATCGCGAATACGCCGACTTTGAGATGCGCTTCGAGTGGCGCGGCCTGAAGGATCGCTACAACAGCGGCTTTTATATTCGCAGCGGGCCGAAGCTCGGCTCGAATCAGATCAACCTGGCGAAAGGGGCCGAGGGCAAGTTCATGGCTAAGGTCACCGGCGGCGATCCGGTCCCGCAGCTCCAAAAGCCGTCGGGCGAATGGAACGACTGGCGCGTGGTCGTCGAAGGAGAGAAGGCCGTGTTTTGGTGCAACGGCAAGCAGGCGTGGGAAGCGACCGGCCTGAAGCCCGCGAAGGGGTACATCGGATTGCAGGCGGAAGGTGCGGCGCTGGAGTTCAGGAATCTGCGACTGCGCGAGATCAAGCACTAGCTGCGGACGACTCGTGATTGCCACATTAACAACACGAGGATCGCAGAGGATGGCAACGATGACCGCCACGGCAATTTGCCATGACCAACGCCCACAGTCCCGAGAGGTGTCACGATGATCACTCGCCGCCGACTCTTACAGACCGCTGGATTGACTTTTGCAACGACCGTTCTGCCCGGCGCGTCGCAAGCTGCGGGACCGACCAAACCGAAGAGTGCCGGAGCGCTCGTCACCAATGTGCCTGCGGTACGTGCGATTCTCGAGCCGTACGACGTGCAGCTTGTTCTTTCGGGTCACGGACATCTGCGCGAGCGAATCGAATTGACCGGGACCGCGTACATTCAATCAGGCGCCGTTTACGGACGTTGGTGGAAGGGATGACTCAATAACGAGGCCGAGGCGTTCGGCGTCGTCACCTGCAATCCGGACGGCTTCTCGTATCGCTACGAGGATTACGGCTGGCAGGCCGCCAAGGCGTGACGGTTCGGTCCGACATCACTTGATTCTTGACGATCTCCGTCATCACGACCCCCACTCGTCGCCGTCGATCGGCCGTGGTTGGGCTGGCCCCTAAATCGGCGCGCTTAATGGAATGTTGTAGGCCGCTTCGCTAGCATGGGGACAATTGCCGTTTCGGCGTGTATCCGAGCGGACCCTATCTGAAAGTTTCTGCTTTAGGCCGCGTTATATCGCATGGGACCAAGTCAAACGCCAAGCGGTCGTAGGCTAATTGCTACGTGCTCGTACTGCGGGAGCAAGCAGCGGTATGTCTCCGGCACAATGAAATGCAATCGGTGCGGCCATACCGATAATAATCCTGTTACGACAACGACCGCGAATTCCGGCCGGCGACCTCTCGGCGCCATTTTGGCTTCAGAGCCACTGAACGAGGCTGAGCGGCAGCACGTGCGGATATATTCTGAGAAAATTGAGAGCTTCTATGATCGACTCGTAACACCGGGAGTTTCTAGAACTCGCACAATCTCGCTAGTGCTTCGTGCAGTAAGAGACACCGGGTTAACCGAAGGTGAGTTTCATGACGCAATTTTTCGATTAGGACAGCTCGACGCTGAGCGGCTATTAAAGCGGGTTGAATCGTCCTGGCGTAATCTGTCGCTCAAACCCAAAAAGCTGGCGGCGTCGATGAAAAAAGCCGTGGCGAAAAAGAAACCAAAGCGGAAGCGCAAAGTTTGGCTTCGCGCTGTCGGACAAACTCGCAAGCCTGGAAGTCATCGCGACAACGGGTAGCGAAACTTCAAAGCAGATGGCCGTTGTCGTCCTGGGCAGCGGACAGAGATGGTGACTGCACGATAACTGATCGTTTCATCAGGAGTATTGCATTGCGGTCCATCTGCGCCATCATCGTGCTCACTTTCGGCGGCGGCTGGGCCGGTGCGGCCGGCTATATTTTCCCGAAACCGGCGATTCGTTCTTCCAGCACGCTGGCAGCCATATTTCGTGGGTTCGTTTTCTGCCGTCGGGCAAACTCGTTGTTGCGAATTCGTTCAATGTGTTGAACGTGTGGGAAGTCGGTGAGCGGCGTTTGATGGCAACACGCAAGTTTCCGTCGCACGTCCACTTGATCGCTTGCGATGAGCGAAGTTTGATCTGCTTCAGCGGCGACGACGGTATCCTTGAACTCGATCCTAAAACATTTATTCCGATCGCCGGCGAAGAACCTTCCCCGGCGATCCGCTTTCGCGCCGAGCACTCGAGTCTTCTTTTCCGATCAGCTCGATCGTTGGGCCGTCGCCAAGTTCGGTCAGGGATTTGCCGTGATCGAAGCCGACCGGCCCCGACGCTTCCGACGACAACGCCTTGGATTGGCGTCCGATGGGTCTGTTGGGGGACGACGTGTTCGTGTTGCGTTCCGAGGGGGGCTTCAACTGCGCCGCGCTTTCCTCGAATTCGGAGATGGTTCCTGAGCTACGACTACGGAGTCACGATCCTGATGTTGCTTCAAGGGCCGAAGCGACTACGCGCGGTTGCCGATGCCTCGACCGTGATACTGCGGGGCCGAACAGGTATCGCCGGATCCGACGAACTCCGCAAGCTCAAAGTGCAAGCACGACGGCTTCGTCAGATCGGTTCGTTGGAACCGCTCGCCGGTACAGTCGTAGAACAGAATCGTGTGACGAATCGCATCCCAGACGGCGGAGAACCGCACGCTACGAGGACCGTCTAATGTGAAGTGGAGGCCGCAGGGCTGGCCGTGCCTTCTGAGCATCTGCTCATCGAACAGGAATGCTCCCGGCAATAGTTGCCCTCGTTCGCAGATCACCTCCTGCACGAAGCGCCGCAGTGCTTCCAGGCTTGTCGGTTCCAAGTGATCCCCCGCCGTGTTCGCTGATCGGTCCGAGCCGTCGTGGCCCGAACATCGCAACCCTGGTTATCGGCAGACCGGTCGACGCAATTCGGCCCGAGGTCGCTACAGAATCCCGGTCTGTCGACCGGTGGGGACCGCTAGCAGTGAAAGGTAGCTGAACTGGGAGCCGTCTCACAACGTCGCCAACGGAAAGAGCCGCCCGTTGCGGGGCGGCTCTTTCCGTAGCTTGATCGGCGGACTTCTTTGAGCGACTTGAGTTTGGCGATCAACGCTTCGGCATGCAGCACTCCACCGACCTTGTGGATGAACTCGAACGCGTCGGCTCGGATTCCTAGCTGCCGAACAAGTCCCAGGGAGCATTACGAACTCGGTGCCTCCCCAACTAGAGAATGTGTAAGCCCCTCGCGGGCGTTTATCGCCCGAGGAACTCCTGGAGAGTTCTAGCCCGGCGATAAGTATTCCCGTTGCGTCGGTGCTAAGATCATCGAGCCGGTCATCCTCGTTTTCGCCCACGATCGCCACACGGAATTGATCATGAAGAACTTCCTTGTCGGATTCTTGTTGCTCCTCTGTGCGACCTCGGCCGTCGCGCAGCAAGCGACCGCACAGCCCCTGTCGAGCACCGCGTCCGCCGCGATTCGTGAGCCTGAAGTTCCGTTGCGGACTTGGCAAGGAATCCCCGGCCTGGAGCGCACGGCCAAAGGTCGAGTGTTCGTTTCTTGGTTCACCGGGGGGCCGAAGGAGCCTGCTCCGGAGAACACCGTCTTGCTCTGTTACAGCGATGACGGCGGCTCGACCTTCACGCTTCCTCGGGCGATGGCCGGGCCCCGCGACGGCTCGCGCGCTTTCGATCCGACGCTGTGGATCGATCCGCTCGGTCGGCTTTGGTACATCTTCAATCGGGGTAACAAGGACGCCGCCGTGCATGATGTGCATGCCCGCATCTGCGAAGCTCCCGACGCGAAGCCTCCGGTGTTCGGCGCTGAGTTCCGCGTCGGCTACCACGCTCCGTGCAGCTTCCGGATGAACAAGCCGACCGTGCTCTCCACCGGCGAGTGGATCATGCCCGTGACGCACGCCGCCGAACCGATTCACGAATGGTTCGCCGGGCCGAAGCAACTGCAAGGCGTCGGAATCTCCACCGACCAAGGGAAGACCTGGAAGCTCCATGGCTCGCTCCAAGCGCCGAACTGGGCTTTGGAGTGCATGATCATTGAGCAGCGCGATGGTCGGCTCCGGCTGTTGACCCGCACCGGGGGCGGCTTCCTGTGGGAGAGCTACTCCACCGATCGGGGGCGAACCTGGAGCGCAGCCCAAGCGAGCAAGATCGCCAATCCCGGCTCGCGCTTCTTTATCCGGCGCCTGTCCTCCGGTAATCTGCTGCTGGTGAACCACCACAACTTCAAAGGTCGTAGTCACCTCACCGCGCAATTATCCACCGACGACATCCCGACGGAGTTCAAGACGCCGACGGCCTGATCTGGATCGTCTACGATCGCGATCGCCAGGGAGCCGGTGAGATCCTGCTGGCGAAGTTTCGCGAGGCCGACGTCGCCGCAGGCAAGGATGTCTCCGGAACCGTGAACCTGAAACGTCTCGTCGATAAGCTGGGCAGGCCGTCTGCGAATACGCCCCAGACGGCGCCGCCGCCGCTTCGCGTCCCCTTTGAGGCACGCCAGGCAAGAGCTGCGCAGGAGGCCTGGGCAAGTCACCTTGGCTTGCCGGTCGAGTCGAAGAATTCCCTGCAAATCAAGTTCGTCATTATTCCGCCGGGCGAATTTCCGATGGGGAGCACCGATGCGCAAGTCGCCCAGGCGTTGAAGTGGTCCGACCCTTTCCGCATGAACGAGAATACCCGCAACCGCATCCGTGAGACGGAGCGACCGCAACACAAGGTGACGATCGAACAGCCGTTCTTGCTGGCGACGACCGAGGTCACGATCGGACAGTTCCGGCAATTCGTTGCCGAGACGAAGTACGTCACCGAGGCCGAAGTGTTCGGCAACGCCAATGCGGCCGGGCCGAGTCCTTCTACGCAGGCGGAGAAAAACGGATTCGATTGGCGTAATCCGGGCTACGCCCAAATCGAGGAAGACGCCGTCTCCCAAATCACCTGGAACGATGCCGTCGTTTTCTGCAATTGGTTGAGCAGGCGCGAGAAGCTCCGACCTAGTTACGAACGGAATGAAAAAACCGGCTGGCGATTACTCCCGGACGCCGACGGCTATCGTCTGCCGACCGAAGCCCGGTGGGAGTATGCCTGCCGGGCCGGGACGACCACGCAGTATTCCTTCGGCGACGATCCCGGAGAGTTGGAGAAGTACGGTTGGTTTCTACTGAAATCGGGGAGCAACCCCGTGCGCAAGGTGGGATCGAAACCGGCCAATCCTTTCGGCTTGTACGACATGCACGGCAACCTCTTTGAATGGTGCGAGGATCTCTACGAAGCTCGGCGCTACGACAATCCCGACGGGGAAAATACCGGTGGTGTTCCCGACGATCCACCACGAGTGCTACGCGGCGGCGACTGGTATGGAAACGCGCTGCGTTGCCGATCAGCCTTCCGGGGGTACGGGGCTCAGTCCACTCGTAGTGACGACGTCGGCTTCCGATTGATGCGACCGCTGTAGCGTGCCGAGCTTCGCCCCACGGCGATTCGTCGTCGGACTGCAAGGTATCGCTCAAGAAACCACCCGCGCCGGACAGCACCGAGAACGTGTCGAGACTTTCGCCACGCGATAGGCGCGCTTGCGTTGTTAGAATAGTGACCATTGCGAGTCCGGATCGTTTCCAGGCTCAAGCCATTTGAGTCATGTCCGCCGAAAACCATGTCGCTCACGATGATGCTCAACCCGTCGAAAATGATTTCGCCGTTTTTACTGGCCTTGCTGGTGCTGGAATGCAGTCCTGCCGACGCGGCCGAGCCGACGCTTGCGGAGACTCGGAAGCAACTCGTAACCACCGGGGAAAGGGCGAGCACGGGACCGGAGAAAGCCGCTGCGCTCATCGACCTCGGCGGCACCTATGCGTCTGAAAACAACCATGCCGCCGCGCGTGCCGAGTTCGAGAAGGCGCTTGCCACGCCAGGCATCGCTCCCGATCAAGCCGGGCAGGCGTTGCTGCAGCTCGCGGATGGCTTCGCTCGCGAATACAAGTGGCAGCCCGCCCAGGCGGCGCTGGAGAAGGCGATTGCGCTGAGGGGTGTCTCGAATGCAGTGAAGATCGACGCCCACATCGCGGCCGGAGGCATTTTCGAGAAATACGGGGACTGGACGAAGGTGAAGGGGGAGTATTCCGAGGCCTTGAAGTTCACCGACATGGCCCCCGAGCGAAAAGCGGCGGCTCGGAGAGCCCTGGCGAAGGCGCTCGTGAATTTGAAGGAGTATGCCGCAGCCCGCGCCGTGATGCGGGAACTCCTCGCCGCCGAGACCGCTCCGAAGGATTCGGTTTCTCGATCGATCCCGCGAACCGTCTTGAAGGAAT